>NZ_DAISHT010000041.1:21315-22926 GCF_036822375.1 Pseudoxanthobacter sp.
CAGGCGCTGCAGCAGGCCCGCGCTGTCGCGGTGCGCGTCGTCGCTCTCGTCTGCCGCGTCGGGCAGGCGGGTGGCGCCGCGCGCACGGCAGAACTCTTCAAAGGCGGCGAAAGGCAGGATCAGTTCGACTGTCAGGTCGGCATCGTCGAGGATGTACTCGAACTCGACGAAGCGGTTGAGGCGAATGCCGGTCACGCGCACGAAGGCTGCGTGAGTGCCGGCGCCCGCATGACCCGACGCGCCCCTTGCGGGCGCCTCGCGCTGCGAAGCCATTGGTAACCTCCCGTGGCAGGCCGTCGTTTTTTGAGCCGGAAGCCGGTCGGGCGACTTCCGTGACGGTCCTTTTCCATAAGCCCTTTATCGGAGGTGCGGCGTTCAGTGTCAATCAGATTTTCGATATTTTTTAAAACAGCGATATTTGTGTGAGATTTCGTATATTCCGGCCGAAGCCGCAAAAAAGTGCAGCCGGCCGGGCGGTGTGACGCGCCCGGCCGGCCCGATGCGGCCGCTGGAGAGGTGAGGGGACCCGGGAGACGCGGCCGCAAGACGGCCCGCGATCAGCCCGCGGGGGGCTCGTCGGGCGGCGTGCCCTTGAGTTCGCCGCCGGCGGCGAAGTGCCAGGCCGGCACTTCGCGGATGATGATGCGCACGGAAGCCCGCGGCGCGCCGAGTGTTTCCACCACGGCGTCGGTGACCGCGCGCACCATGTTGGCCTTGGCCTCGAACGGCCGGCCCTCGATCATGGTCACTTCCAGAACGGGCATGGGGCCTCCTTAGGCCACGACGCTGAAGGCGACGCGGCCGAGGGTCTCGAAACGGGTTTCGATGTGTTCGCCGGGCGTCAGCGGATGGGCGGCGGTGGCGCCGCCGGCCAGCACGATGTCGCCGGGCTCCAGCCGCTCGCCGGCCCGCGCCACCAGCTTTGCGGCGGCGACCAGCGAGCGGACGGGATCGCCGAGAATGGCGGCCGACGAGCCGATCTGCACGGCGCGGCCGTCGACTTCCATCAGGATGCCGAGGTTGGAGACGTCGGTATCCGCCCTGGCCCACGGCCCGACATAGAAGCCGGACGAGGACGAGTTGTCGGCGATCACGTCGGCCAGCGCGAACTTGAAGTTCTGATAGCGGCTGTCGATGATTTCCAGTGCGGGGGCGACCGCCTCCACGGCGGCGAGCGCCTCCGCGGCGGTGACGTTGCCTTCCAGCGGCCGGCCGATGATGTAGGCGATTTCCGGTTCCACCCGCGGGTGCACATAGGCGGCGCGGGTCAGCACGCCGCCCTCTTCAAGCCGCATGGCATCGGTGAGGCGGCCCCAGATGACCTCCGACACGCCCACCTGCTGCATCTTGGCGCGCGAGGTGAGGCCCATCTTGAAGCCCGCCCGGCGTTCGCCGCGCGCCCGGCGGCGGGCGAGCGACAGCGCCTGAATGGCGTAGGCATCGTCTACCGACAGGTCCGGCAGGGTGTCGGTCAGCTGCGGAATGGCGGTTGCGGTGCGCGCCGCCTCATCCACGGTCAGGGCGAGATCTGCAAGGCTGGTCATGCCGCTTCTCCGCGGGCTTTGAGGATATCGAGAGCGACGTCGATGATCATGTCTTCCTGCCCTCCGA
>NZ_DAISHT010000042.1:0-22812 GCF_036822375.1 Pseudoxanthobacter sp.
GCATGTTGCCGCCGAGATAGTTGACCCAGAACACCATCTCGTCCGGCAGGTCCTTCTCCTCCCGCCACATCACCCAGCCCACGCCCAGCGGCGCAAGGCCGAACTTGTGGCCCGAGGCATTGATGGAGCGCACCCGCGGCAGACGGAAATCCCACTCCAGTTCCGGCGCGCAGAACGGCGCCAGAAAGCCGCCGCTGGCGCCGTCGACATGAATCGGAATGTCGAGGCCGGTTTCGGCCTGCAGCCGGTCCAGCGCGTCGCTCACCGCCTTCACCGGCTCGAACTCGCCGGTAAACGTCACCCCCAGCGTGGGCACCACGCCGATGGTGTTTTCGTCGCAGCGCTTCAGCACCTCTTCCGGCGTCATCAGCAGACGGCCGTTTTCCATCGGGATTTCGCGGTGCTCGACATCCCAGTAGCGGGTGAACTTGTGCCAGCAGATCTGCACCGGGCCGGTGATGATGTTCGGCTTGTCCGCCGGCTTGCCTTCGGCCCGGCGGCGGGCTTCCCAGCGGCGCTTCATGGCAAGGCCGCCCAGCATCGCCGCTTCGCTGGACCCGGTGGTGGAACAGCCCATGGCCGGGCCGGCCGGGGCGTGCCACAGGTCGGCAAGCATCCGCACGCAGCGCGCCTCGATCTCGGCCGTCTGCGGATATTCGTCCTTGTCGATCATGTTCTTGTCGATGCAGTCATCCATCAGGCGATGGATTTCCGGCTCTTCCCACGTCTGGCAGAAGGTGGCCAGATTCTGCCGGGAATTGCCGTCCAGCATCAGTTCGTCGCGCACCGCGGCATAGATGCGGCGCGGATCGCGCTCGGCCGCGGGGAAATGGTCCTTCGGCAGCGCCGCGGCAAGTTCGGATGCACCGTAGGTCTCGTCGTTGATGCCAGCCCGTTCCCGGGCGGAAGGTCCCTGCGCCATGCTCTGTCTCTGTGATCCCGATATCTCTGCGATTCCGGTGCAGCCCGGCCGCCCGGCCTGCACCGGCGCTGCGGCTCTGCTCCACCTCAGGTCTGCTGCCGCATCCTGCGACCGGAAGATCGCGGTCTGATCACAGGATGCGGCAGCGCGTCGCTTTTCGTGCCCGGCGGGCAACCGGCGGCAGTATGGCACCGCCTGCGCGCCACCAGAAGAGCAGGCAGCCACCTTCGCGCAGGTTTGATCGCCGCACCGCGCCCGCCAACCGCGCCACGAACGGCAGGGATGGGGAAATCGTACGGCCACCCCTTGCCGCGGCCGGGGCTTCGCACCAGCTTGACGAAGGGCACGAGCCGTGCCGCCGGACCGGCTGCCACACCCCGCCGCCATGGGCGGCGGCACAGGCCGCCTGTGGCGGGCCCTGTGCAGGGGGCTGCCACGCCCGGGAAGAACAAGAGGTGCGCCGTGAGTGAGACTGCCGACAACCCGTTCCTGCAGGCATCGACGCTGCCGTTCGGCCTGCCGCCCTTTGCCTCGATCCGGCCGGAGCACTTCCGCCCGGCCTTCGACAAGGGCTTTGCCGCGCAGAACCGCGAGATCGAAGCCATTATCGCCGATCCGGCCGAACCCGATTTCGACAACACCATTGCCGCCTTCGAGAGAAGCGGCCCGTTGCTGCGCCGCACCTCGGCAGTGTTCTATAACCTCGCCAGCGCCGACACGAGCGATGCCCTGCAGGCGATCGAACGCGATCTGGCGCCGCTGATGGCCCGGCACTACAACGACATGTACCTCAATGCGGCGCTGTTTGCCCGCATCGACGCCGTGTTCCGCAAGGGAACGGCCGGTCTGACCGCCGAGCAGGCCCGCGTGCTGGAGCGCCACCACACCGCCTTCGTGCGCTCCGGTGCCGCCCTGAGCGACGCCGTAAAGGCCCGGCTCGCGGCCATTTCCGAACGCCTCGCCACGGTCGGCACCGCATTCGGCCAGAATGTGCTGAAATCGGAAAAGGACTGGACCCTCGTCATCGACGATGAGGCAGACCTCGCCGGGCTGCCGGATTTTCTGCGCGCCAGCGCCGCCAAGGCGGCCGAAGACCGCGGCCTTGCCGGCAAGTGGGTGATCACGCTGTCGCGCTCGTCCATCGAACCGTTCCTGCAATCGGCCGATAACCGCGCCCTGCGCGAACAGGCCTTCCGGGCGTGGGTCAGCCGTGGCGAGAACCCGGATGCCGACAACCGCCCCCTCATTGCCGAGACCGTGCGCCTGCGCGCAGAGAGCGCCCGCCTGCTCGGCTACGATTCCTATGCGCGCTATCGCCTGGCCGATTCCATGGCCAAGGCGCCCGAAGCCGCCGAAGCGCTGCTGCGCTCCGTGTGGGTGCCGGCGACCCGGCGTGCGGTGGAAGAGCGCGAGGCCCTGCAGCAGATCGCCCAGCAGGAAGGCGGCAATTTCCGCATCGCGCCGTGGGACTGGCGTTATTATTCCGAAAAGCGCCGCAAGGCCGCGTTTGATCTCGATGAGAGCGCGCTGAAGCCCTATCTCCAGCTTGACCGCATGATCGAGGCGGCATTCGACACTGCCTCGCGCCTGTTCGGCATCCGCTTCGCCGCACGGCCGGATCTGGTGCTCTATCACCCCGATGCCCGCGCTTTCGAGGTGACGAACGCCGACGGCTCGCCGGTCGGCCTGTTCATCGGCGACTACTATGCCCGCCCCTCCAAGCGCAGCGGCGCCTGGATGAGCGCCTTCCGCAGCCAGCAGAAACTTGAGGGCGATATCCGCCCGATCATCCTCAACGTCATGAATTTTGCCCGCCCGGCCGCGGGCGAGCCGACACTGCTTTCCTTCGACGATGCCCGCACGCTGTTCCACGAGTTCGGCCACGCGCTGCACGGCCTGCTGTCGGACGTGACCTATCCCTCCATCGCAGGCACGGCCGTGGCCCGCGATTTCGTGGAGTTCCCCTCCCAGCTCTATGAACACTGGCTGGAACAGCCGCAGGTGCTGCAGCGCTTTGCCGTGCACTACCGCACCGGCGAGCCGATGCCGGAAGCTCTGCTCGACCGGCTGCTGGCAAGCCGCACCTTCAATCAGGGCTTCGCGACGGTGGAATATACCGCCTCCGCGCTTGTCGATCTGGAGATGCACAAGCTGGCTGCCGTCGGTGCGGACTTCGACCCCATCGCCTTCGAGGCCGGGGTGCTGAAGGACATCGGCATGCCCGAAGCCATGGTCATGCGGCACCGCGTGCCGCACTTCCAGCATGTCTTCGCCGGCAGCGGCTATTCGGCCGCCTATTACAGCTATCTGTGGTCGGAAGTGCTGGATGCCGACGGCTTCCGCGCCTTCACCGAGGCCGGCGATCCGTTCGCCCCCGCGGTTGCGCAGAAGCTGCGCACCTTTGTCTACGGTGCCGGCGACCGGCAGGCGCCGGAAGAGGCCTATCGCGCCTTCCGCGGCCGCGATCCCGATCCGGAGGCGCTGCTGGAAAAGCGCGGGCTGGCCGGGGAGGCGGCGGCCGCCGAATAAGCCGCCGCGGCGGCGCCCGACAACACGCGGGGCCTGAGACGATCTCCAGCTCCGCGCCCGCCCCGGTTTCAGGGGCGGCCGGAAAGCGGCAGCCAGGAATAGCCGTCGCGGCCGATCAGGGCGTCGGCGGCCTCCGGCCCGCGCGAGCCGGCGACATAAGGGTGCAGGTCGCACAGGCCCTGCCCCGTCGCATCGATCAGCGACTGCACCGCCCCCCAGCCGGCTTCGATGTTGTCGGCCCGCTGGAACAGCGTGGCATCGCCGATGAGGCAGTCGAAAATCAGCGTCTCGTAGCCGGTGGACGGCTCGGCGCGGAAATAATCCGAATAGCGGAAATCCATGTCCACCTTGGAAAGCCGGACCTTGCGGCCCGGCACCTTGGCGGCGAACCGCAGCGAAATGCCCTCGTTCGGCTGCACATGGATGATGAGCAGGTTCGGCTCCAGCGCGCCGGTCGGCGTGTCGCGGAACAGCACGCTCGGCGCGCGCTTGAACTGGATGGCGATTTCGGTGCGCCGCACCGACAGCGCCTTGCCGGTGCGGATGAAGAACGGCACGCCCGACCAGCGCCAGTTATCCACCATGCACTTCAGCGCCACATAGGTTTCCGTGCGGCTGTCGGGGGCGACATGCGGCTCGGACACGAAATCGCCCACCGCGCGGCTGCCGATCTGGCCGGCGGTATATTGCCCGCGCACCGACCAGCGCGCCGCCTCTGCCGGACTGTGGCGGCGAATGGCTTCGATCACCTTGGCTTTCTCGGTGCGCACCGCGTCCGCCGCAAACGAGTTCGGCGGCTCCATGGCCGTCATGGCGAGAAGCTGGAACATGTGGTTCGGCACCATATCGCGCAGGGCGCCGGTCGCGTCGTAGAACTTGCCGCGGTTCTCCACGGTCACGGTTTCGGCCGCGGTGATCTGAATGTGGTCAATATATTCCCGGCTCCAGATCGGTTCGAAGATGCCGTTGCCGAACCGCAGCGCCATCACGTTCTGCACCGTTTCCTTGCCGAGGAAATGGTCGATGCGATAGATCTGCCGCTCGCCGGCCTCGCGCAGCAGGATGGCATCCAGTTCATGGGCTGAATCGACGTCGGTGCCGAACGGCTTCTCGATGACGATGCGGCGGAAGCTGCCGTCTTCCTCGCTGAGCAGGCCGGCCGCGCCGAGCTGCTCGACCACGGCGCCGAAGAAGCGCGGCGCGACGGCCAGATAGAACACCGCGTTGGCATGGCCATGCTCGGCGCGGCTTTCCTCCAGCCGCGCTGCGAGCGCGCGGTAGGTGGCGGGATCCCCGAAATCGCCGGCGACATAGCCGCAGCGCCGCACCAGCCATGTCCACGCCGCACCGTCCAGCATGTCCGGCGCATTGACGTGGCCGGCGATCTGGGCCGGCACGGTGCTGTTCAGGTAATCGCGGAAATCCGCTTCGGTGTGCTCGACATGATCGACGCCGACGATGGCAAAGCCGGGATCGAGCAGCTTTTCGACGACGAGATTGTAGAGCGCCGGCAGCAGCAGGCGGCGGGTGAGATCGCCGGAGGCGCCGAAGATGAACATCGTGGCCGGGGGCGCCGTGTCGGCCTCGCCGGATCGGCCTTCTGCAGGCGGGTGGGCACGTCCGTGAATCGCGGTCGTCACGTTGCAAACTCCTGCCTTGCCACCGGAGGGGCCCGGTGGCCACGCCTGCCGCCCGTCGCGCACGATGGAGCGCCAGCATGGCAGAACTGTCAACGCAGGGTGTGGAAAGTCGCCGCAGCCGGAAGCGCCGGTGCGGGCCTGAATGCCGGCTCGGATTTGGGCGCGTCCCCGGGGTGTCTGCTCCTAGGCCTGCGCGGTGCACAGCACCTCGCCGAGAGGGCGCGGCCGGCCGATGCAGTAGCCCTGCGCCCGGTCGATGCCGATGGCGCGCACCTCCTCCAGAATGGCTTCGCTTTCCACGAACTCGGCCACTGTGCACAGGCCGAGGGCATGGCCGATGTCGTTGATCGATTCCACAATGCGCCGGTCGACCTGGCTCACGGCCATGTGACGCACGAAGGTGCCGTCGATCTTGATGGCATCGACCTCGAACTGCTTCAGGTAGGCAAACGACGACAGCCCCGTGCCGAAATCGTCGAGCACGACTTTCGAGCCGGTGGAGCGGATCTGGGCCACGAACTCCCGGGCGACGGGGAAATTGTTGACCAGCGTCGTCTCGGTGATCTCGAAATGCAGCCGCTCCGGCGCAATGCCGGAAATGCGGATCTCGTTCTGCACGAATGGCCACAGCAGCGGATCGCTGAGCGAGTTGGCCGACAGGTTGATGGTGATTTCCACGGCGGGATGACGCCGCAGGTCGTCACGGTAGGCCCGCAGCAGCGTGGAAATCACCCAGCGGTCGATGATGCCCATCAGGTCATAGCGCTCGGCCGCCGGAATGAAGGCCGCCGGTGTGAGCACGGTTCCATCCTCGTCCAGCATGCGCAGCAGGATTTCATAGCGGCTTCCCGCCCGCGCCCCCGCGCCGAGATCGCGGATTTCCTGCGCATAGAGCCGGAAACGGTTCGATTCCAGCGCAGCGCGGATGCCGGCCGCCACGTGAATCTCGCGATAGTGCCGCTCGGCATCGCCGGCGCCGGCGGTATAGAGCGACACCCGGTTGCGGCCGGCCGCCTTGGCGGCATAGCAGGCGACATCGGCCTGCTTCATCAGGTCGTCGGCCGAAAGCGCCGTGCCGGCAATGGCCGCAAGGCCGACGCTGGCGCCGATATCGTAGGTGCGGCCCTCCCAGCGGAAACGAACCCGGCCGAGGGCATCGATAATGCGCCGGCAGGCCAGATCGGCCTCGTCCAGACGGCTGTCGTGCAGCAGCACCGCGAATTCATCGCCGCCGAGGCGGGCCACGATATCGCTGGCCGGCAGCGCCGCCCGCAGCGAGCGCGCCACCTCGCGCAGAAGCGCATCGCCGGCGGCATGGCCAGCGGTGTCGTTGACGATCTTGAAGCGGTCGAGGTCGATATAGGCCAGCGCATGATGCCGCCCGTCGATCGCAACGGTCATCGACAGATCGGCCAGCATCTTCTCGAACGCGGACCGGTTGGGCAGGCCGGTCAGGGCATCGTGGCTGGCGGAATAGGCCAGCGCCTTCTGCAGCGCCCGCGCGCCCGTCACATCCTGAAAGACCAGCACGGCCCCGAGCACCTCGCCGGAGGCGGTGGCGACCGGCGCGGAGGTCTGGTGCACCGAAAAGCGCTCGTCGCGGCTGTTGACCAGCAAGGCGCCGTCGGGCGTGGAAACGGTGGCGCGGGAATGCAGCGCCTCGCGCACGGGATCGTCGATCGGCTGTCCGTCTTCCTCATGCACCAGCACGAAGACGTTGCCCGCCGGCTCGCCGGAAGCCTCCGCCAGCGTCCGCCCTGTCAGCTGCTCGGCCACCGGGTTCATGAACGTGACATTGGCCGCCGCATCGGTGCAGATGACGCCGTCGCCGATGGAATGGAGCGTGATGCGCAGCCGCTCCTTCTCCTCCGCCAGCGCCTGCGTGAGGGTGACCTGCGCGGTCACGTCCCACTGCACGCCGATGATGCGGCGCGGCGCCTCGCCCTGCGCGGCGATGAGCTGGCCGACCGTGTGGACGTAGCGGATCGCGCCGTCATCGCGCACGATGCGGTAATCCGACATGACGACGCGCCCGCGCAGCACCATCTCGTCGAACTCACGCCTTGCGGTGGCCAGATCGTCGGGGTGGATGCGCTCGACCCAGTCGGAGAAGCGGCCGGCGAAATCCTGCGGCTTGCAGCGATAGAGCTGCAGCATGCGCTCGTCCCACAGCAGGGACTCATGGTCGAGATCGCATTCGAACAGCCCCACTTCGGCAGCCGTCATGGCCAGCCGGAACCGCTCATTGAGCCCGCGCACCGCCTGCTCGGTGCGCCGCCGCTCGGAAATGTCGGTATGGGTGCCGATCAGGCGCACGGCCCTGCCTGTGTCGTCGCGCTCGATGACGCGGCCGCGGTCGAGCAGCCAGATCCAGTGCCCGTCCTTGTGGCGCATGCGGAATTCGCACTCGAAGAAATCCTGTGCGCCGTCCACGCACAACGCCTCAAGAGCCTCAATCCGGGGGCGGTCGTCGGGGTGGACGAGCGACAGCCACGGCGTCTGCCGGGTGTCGAACTCGTCGTCGCGATAGCCGAGCAGCGCTTTCCAGACCGGCGAGACGAAGACCTCGCCGGTGCGCACGACATGATCCCACACGCCCTGCCGGGCGCTCTCCAGCGCAAAATGCCAGCGGCTTTCCGCATCGGCCAGCTGCGCCTGCGCCTTGCGGCGCTCGTCGATGTCCTGCACCTGCGAAATGAAGAACTCCGGCTCGCCGGTCGTCGCATCCTGAACCAGCGAACTCGCCAGCCCGCCCCAGATCACCGTGCCGTCCTTGCGCCGGTAGCGCTTCTCCGCCTGCATCGAGGCCGCCTCGCCGCGCAGCAGCCGCTGCGCGCCCAGCAGCGAACGCGGACGGTCGGCCTCAAAGGTCACGTCGGTGAACGACAGCGCCAGCAGTTCTTCCCGCGGATAGCCGAGCAGGCTGCAAAGGGCATCGTTGACGCGCAGAAAGCGGCCGTCGAGGCCGACCAGCGCCATACCGATGGCGGAATCTTCCATCGCCCGGCGGAACAGCGCCTCGCTCTGCCGCGCGGCCTTCTCGCTCTGGCGCAGCGCATCCTTCTGCGCCGCAAGCAGGAACGGCAGCACGCTGACCAGCGCGGCGGAAAAGAAGCGGCTCACGGTCTCCCCGGCATCGAGCGCGCCGCCGAGCTGCAGCACGACCACGGTGGTCACGATGGCGATGCCGGTCAGCGTGGCGCTGAAGGCGTTGAGCCACATCACTGCGCCCAGCACGACCACCGTCATGATGACAAACGGATAGGGCGTCAGCAGAAAAGCGGCGGTCGTCATGGCAGAAACGGCCAGCAACAGCAGCAGCAGCGCCACCGCGCGCTGCGGCCGCAGGGCGCGATCGAGCGCGCGGCGCGAGGCCACCATGGCAATCGGCATCACCACCGCCGATCCCCAGGCCGAAATGCCCCACCACGACGCAAAAACCGAGCGGAACGGAACGCCGCTGAAGCCGGCGAGCACGATGCCGCCGATGCCGGCGCTGAGGGCAGGCGCAATGACCACGGTGATGAGCATCACCACCAGCGCCGCCCGCAGCGTCGGCGGCGTCGGCACCGGCACAAAGCGCCGGATCAGCAGCACTGCGACGGTCGCCTCAAGCGACGAGCCCAGCGCCATGCCCAGCGACACCGGCAGCGGCCGCCCGCTGATCATCTGCGCGACCGCCGCCGCCAGAAACACCGCCACCGGCACCGGCCACAACGGCGACGGCTTCCAGCGCATGGCAATGGCGATGGAAACGCTCACCGGCAGCCAGACCGTGGCCAGACCGTTGCCCAGCCGCGACAGGGCAATGCAGCCCAGCGCCACCGCCACATAGACGACAGCGATCGCGGCCGCGCCCAGCACAACGCGGGCAGCCGGCACAACGCCCGGAGCCCGGGCGCTTTCGCCCCGCCCCCCCCGATCTGCCAACCGATCCGTCAATCCGCACCCCCCGACGCAGTTGCAGCACAGATCGCCACAGCTACCATCCATATGGGATATGTTCCCGGCCCGAGGGTCAAACTGTTGATTTGTCGCGGCTTCCTTGCCACCCGCGGCCATGCGGTCCGGCCGGTCCGGTTTCCGCCCTCATCGCGAGAGAGCCGCAAGCCGCGCGGCATGCCGGTTGTGCTCGGCAACCACCGCCGGCAGATCGACCGTCACGACCGCACCGTCGCGCACCACGAAACGGCCGCCGACGACCGTGTGCCGCACCCGGCCGGGCATGCAGAACACGGCCGCGGCCACCGGATCGGCCAGCGCGCCGGCAAAAGCGACATCGTCGAGCGAGAGCGTAAAGAAATCGGCGGCGCGGCCGGCCTCCAGCGCACCGATATCGCTGCGGCCGAGCACCGCCGCGCCGCCGCGGGTGGCGATTTCCAGCACCTCGCGCGCGCCCATCCACTCCGCTGCCCGCGCCGGGTCGGATGTGGCAACCGTCGTATCCGGGCCGGCCGGCGGCGGCAGCCCCATCTTCAGCCGTGCCAGCAACATCGCCATGCGCGCCTCGTTGAGCATGTTGTTGGCATCGTTGCTGGCCGAGCCGTCAACGCCGAGGCCGACGTTCACCCCGGCATCGCGATAGGCCCGCACCGGCGCAATGCCGGAGGCAAGGCGCATGTTGGAGGACGGGCAGTGGCACACCCCGGCACCGCGATCGGCAAACAGCCGCACCTCGTCGTCGCTGACATGGATGGCGTGGGCATACCAGACGTCGCCGCCCACCCAGTCCAGCGTTTCCAGATAGGCTACAGGGCGCATGCCGAACCGTGCCTGCGTGTAGCGCTCCTCGTCGACCGTTTCGCACAGATGGGTGTGGAGGCGCACGCCAAGGCGGCGGGCCATGGCGGCGGTCTCGCGCATCAGCGCCGGCGTGACGGAGAACGGCGAGCACGGCGCCAGCGCGATCTGGGTCATCGCCCCCGGTCCGCTCTGGTGATAGCGCGCCACCACCCGCTCGCAATCGGCGAGAATGGCGTCCTCGTCCTCCACGCAGTCGTCCGGCGGCAGGCCGCCCTTCGATTCCCCCAGCGACATCGATCCGCGCGAAACGACGAAGCGGATGCCGACCTCGCGGGCGGCCGCGATCTGGTCGTCGACCCGGCAGCCGTTCTGGAACACGTAAGCGTGATCGAACAGCGTGGTGCAGCCGGTGAGTGCCAGCTCCGCCGCGCCGACGATGGTGGCGGTGCGCGCCGCCGGCGGTGTGCGGGCGGCCCAGATGCGATAGTGCGCCTTCAGCCAGGGGAACAGGTTGGTGTTCTGCCCGGCCGGCAGGTTCCGCGTCAGAACCTGATCGAGATGGTGATGGCAGTTGACGAGGCCGGGAAAGACGATCTGCCCTGACAGATCAACCACTTCGTCCGCGCTCTGCGGCAGGTCGGCCGACGGGCCGACCGCTTCTATGAGACCATCGCGGGCAAAGAGGCCCGCATCGCGCAGCTCGCGCCGGCCATCGTCCATCGTCACCAGCAGGCTGGCGTTGCGCGCAAGAAAGGTGGCCATGAGTGGAAAACCGGCTCCGCTGCAGCTCACCACAGGGTCATCCGCAGGCGCGGCCCGCGTCAAGCCGCAACATGGCCGGCGGGGGAAGGTTCCCCCCGCCGGCGATGCGCCTCAGTGCCGGCCGCCGCGGGCCCGGCGGCGGTTGCGCGCCACCATGTTCAGCCCCTCCACGGCGGCCGAGAACGCCATGGCGGTGTAGATATAGCCCTTCGGAATGTGCGCCCCGAAGCCATCGGCAATCAGCGTCGTGCCGATCAGCAGCAGGAAGCCCAGTGCCAGCATGACGATGGTCGGGTTGTTGCCGATGAAGCGGCCGAGCGGATCGGCCGCCACCAGCATCACCGTCACCGCCACGATGACGGCCACCACCATGATCGGCACATGATTGGTCATGCCGACCGCGGTAATGATGCTGTCGATGGAAAACACCAGATCGAGCATCAGGATCTGCCCGATCGCCGCCGTGAACCCGATGGCCGCGCGCCCGCCCTCGAACATGTCGCCCTCGGGATCGGGGTCGATGTTGTGGTGGATTTCCTTGGTGGCCTTCCAGACGAGGAACAGGCCGCCGCCGATGAGGATGAGATCGCGCCAGGAAAAGCCATGGCCGAACAGCGTGAACAGCGGCGTGGTCAGCTGTACGATGAAGGCCACCGTGGACAGCAGCGCCAGCCGCAGGATCAGCGCCAGCCCGATGCCGATGCGCCGGGCGCGCGGCCGGTCGGCTTCCGGCAGGCGGTTGGTGAGAATGGAGATGAACAGCAGGTTGTCGATGCCGAGCACAATCTCCATGGCAATCAGCGTTGCCAGAGCCGCCCAGACAGCGGGATCGGCGAGAAGGGCGAGATAGGCGTCCAAGGCATTTTCCCCGTCAGATCGAGCCGGGCGGCGGCCATGGCCGGCCGTCGCCCCAGCTCCAGAAGCTGGGGATGAAGCCGGCTCCGATCAATGCGGCCGGGTGCGGCAGATTGGCAGCCGCGGCCGGCGCGCCGCCCGTCCGCCGAACGGTCAGTCCAGCGCCCGTTCCAGACGCCGCACGATGGTCTCCAGCACCTTCACGCGGGCGAAGCGCTTGTCCTCCGCCTCCACCAGCGTCCACGGAGCGAAGCTGGTGGACGTGCGGTCGACCATCTCGTTGACGGCGGTCTCGTAGAGAGGCCACTTTTCGCGGTTGCGCCAGTCTTCGTCCGTCAGCTTGAAGCGCTTGAAGGGCACGGCCTCGCGCTCCTTGAAGCGGCGATATTGCTCCTCCGGGCTGATCGCCAGCCAGAACTTCACCACCAGATAGCCGTTTGCATCGAGATCGCGCTCGAAATCGTTGATTTCGCCATAGGCGCGCGTCCAGTCGTCAGCGGTGCAGAAGCCCTCCACGCGCTCCACCAGCACCCGGCCATACCACGAACGGTCGAACACCGCCGTGTGGCCCAGCGCCGGAATGCGCCGCCAGAACCGCCAGAGATAGGGGTGCGCCAGCTCCTCGTCGCTCGGTCTGGCAATCGGCCACACCCGCACCCGGCGCGGATCGAGCGCCTGCCGCAGCCGCATGATCGCGCCGCCCTTGCCGGCGGCGTCGTTGCCCTCGAACGCACAGATCACACCGCGTTTGCGAAAGCCCTTCGAGATGGTCAGATCGGCCAGCCGGTGCTGCGCCTTCTCCAGCCGGCTGCGATAGGCCTCTTCGTCGAGCTTGCGCGACAGATCGAGCGAGCCCACCAGCGAGGTGGCCGGCAGGCGGAAATTGGAGACCGGCGTTGCCGAGGCGACCGAGACCACGTCCTGATGCAGCGGCACGGTCGGCGCAGCCGGCGAGGTCTGCTGGACGGCCGGCGGGTGGCCGTTCACCGTGGCGCGAACGAGAGCGTCGAGCAGAACCTTGCCCACCGCGGCGTCGCGGTAGCGCCCGTCGGCGGCCGGCACCACCTCCCACGGGGCGTGAGGCGTGGATGTCTGCTCGGCCACCCGGATCGCCGCATGGAGCAGCCGGTCATGGGCGCGCGCCGTGTCGAGTTCCGGCCATTCGCGGATGGTGAGATCGGACAGCTTCAGCTTGTTGCGGTCGCGCTCCAGACGACGGATGGCATCGTCGCGGCTCAGATAGAGCCACAGCTTGATGATGACGACGCCCTCCGACGAGAGCATCGCTTCCATGCGGTTGGTGCGGTCGAGGGTCTGGGTCAGTTCGGCCGGGCTCATGTTGCCGAGCGTCACGCCGCGCAGGATCTGGTGATACCACGAACCGAGCATGACGCCGATCCGCCCCTTGGCCGGCAGGTCGCGCCAGTAGCGCCACGCCATCGGATGGTGGCGGTGCACACCGTCGGGATCGTCGTAGGAGATCGTCTCCAGATAATGGGCGTCGAGCCACTGGTAGAGCCGCGTCAGAACGTGGCCCTTGCCGGAACCGTCCGGGCCGTTCAGCAGGATCAGCACTGCCTTGCGGCGCTGCTCGACCAGCTCGAACTGGGCGTTCAGCAGATCCTCGCGCAGTTGCGGGGCGAGCGTCTTGAAATCGTCCTTGCTGAGGGTATGCCCCGTGAGCGTGGCGGAATCGAACATCGCGTCTCCCCGGCAATGGCGTTTGCCCCGGCACGGGCATGCGCGGGGGAACGGCGGAGCGGGACCGGGGCGGCGAATCGCCCCTGCCCGCTCCCCGCCGCCGAAGCAGACCGCGCCGGCGGGCCCGTGGCAATCCCCGGTCCGCCGGCGGACCGGCGGTTCAGCCCGCCACCAGCGCCTTGCCGCGCTTGCGGCGCAGGTAATCGGCATAGATCGCGGCAATGGCGCACGAGGCGCGCCGGGCAATGATGCTGTCGGCGCGCGATGTCAGCACCACCGGCACCTTCGCCCCCAGCACGATGCCGGCCGCGTCCGCCCCGGCCAGGAAGGTCAGGTTCTTCGCCAGCATGTTGCCGGCTTCCAGATCCGGCACCATCAGGATCTGCGCGCGGCCGGCCACCGGCGAAACGATGCCTTTAACGCGGGCGGCATCGACATCGATGGCGTTATCGAGGGCCAGCGGGCCGTCGACATCGGCCCCGGTGATCTGGCCGCGGTCGGTCATCTTGCACAGCGCCGCCGCCTCGATGGTGCTCGGGATCTTCGGCGTCACGGTTTCCACCGCCGACAGGATCGCCACCCGCGGCCGGCCGAGGCCGAGGCCGCCATGCAGGTCGATGGCGTTCTGCAGAATATCGGCCTTGGAGGCCAGATCGGGGAAAATATTCACCGCCGCATCGGTGATGAACAGCAGTTCCTCATAGGTCGGCACGTCCATGACGAAGACGTGGCTCAGGCGGCGGGCGGTACGCAGGCCGCCTTCCTTGGAGAGCACCGCGCCGAGGATCTCGTCGGAATGCAGGCTGCCCTTCATCACGATATCGGCTTTGCCCTGCGCCACCAGCTGCACGGCCCCTGCCGCGGCAGCGTGGCTGTGGGGCTCGTCGACGATCTCGATGCCGTCGAGGCTCTCGCCGAGATCGGCGGCCACCTTCTCGATCCGGGCGCGGGGGCCGACGAGGATCGGCTCGACGAGGCCGTCCTTGCGCGCCTGAAGCGCGCCTTCGAGCGAAACCTGATCGCACGGGTGCGCCACCGCCATGCGCAGCATCTCAAGGCCGGCCGCCTTCTCGATGAGCCGGAGGAATTTTCCGTGATGGCGCGCGGAGTCCTCTCCGCCGCCTGCAGGGCCGCTGGCCGCGCTGGTCGCCTGAGTGTCCATTCGGCAAAGTCCTGTTCGAGCCTGATGTCTGTCGCCGCATGTCAGCCTAGCGGCCGGATGACGACAAGACGATGCACGCCCCCCTGCCGGCACCGCGTCGTGCCGTCGCAAGCCGGCTCAGGGGCTGTTGCGGTGCATCATGGCCACGACTGCGGCACCCTGCCTTGAGGCAGATCATGCGTGGCCGTGCAGGTCTTCCTCCGGCGGGGCGCTTGCGGCGAAGCGGCGCGCCAGCACCGCGCAGACCATCAGCTGGATCTGGTGAAAGAACATCAGCGGCAACACGATGGCCCCGACATCCTGCCCCGCGAACAGCACATTCGCCATCGGCGCGCCGGAGGCAAGGCTCTTCTTGGAACCGCAGAACATGATGGTGATGCGGTCCTCGCGGTTGAAGCCGATTGCCGCACTGCCGAACCAGGTGATGACCAGCACCACGGCCAGCAGAACGATATCGATGGCCACCACGATGGCCAGCGCATCGACCGACACCTTGTGCCACAGCCCGCCGATGACCGCTTCCGAGAAGGCCGCGTAGACCACCATCAGGATGGAGCCGCGATCCACCGTCTGCGTCAGCAGCTTGTGGCGGCGCAGCACCGGCCCGAGCCAGGGCTGCACCAGCTGGCCGGCCACGAACGGCAGCAGCAGCTGCAGCACGATCGCCTCCAGCGCATCCAGCGAAAAGCCGGGGCCGCTGCCGATGTTGTGGAAGATGAGGCCCACCAGCAGCGGCGTTATGAACATGCCGAAAATGTTGGAGGCCGACGCCGCGCACACCGCCGCCGGCACATTGCCGCGCGCGATGGAGACGAATGCGATCGAAGACTGCACCGTGGAAGGCAGCACGGCGAGGAACATGATGCCGGTCTTCAGCGCTTCCGGCAAAACGCCGGGAATGGCCCAGATGATGAGGCCGAGCACCGGGAACAGCACGAAGGTGGTGGCGAGGATGACGAGGTGCAGCCGCCAGTGCGTGACGCCGGCAATCACCACATCGCGCGAGAGCCGGGCACCGTGCAGGAAGAACAGCAGGGCGATGGCCAGCGTCGTGGCGTGATCGAACACCACCGCCGGCCTGCCGCCGATCGGCAGGAACGAGGCGAGCACCACCATGCCGACGATGGCAAGGGTGTACCACTCACGCTTCACGAAGCGGGATACGCCCGCGATCGGACCAGAACCAGACACTCAGGGCCATCCCTTCCCGCACATCCCCCGCATGGTTCCTTCCCGGCGGGGCCGGGAGCGCCGGCGCGGGATCGCACAGGGAAAGCAGGCGGGTTACCGGGTATTCCTATAGGGAGTCGACGCGCCCCTCAAGGATGCGCGGCCCCGGCCGCAGGCACGGCCGGGGCGCGGGCACTCAGCGCGGCTTTTCGCCGGCGATCACGCCCTTGCGCAGCAGGAAGCAGCCATAGGGGCGCGGGTCGCCGGCCTGCACCACCGCAAAGGCCTGCCGCGCGGCACTGTAGAAGGCAAAGCGCTCCAGCCCGGCCATGGGCCGGGGGCGCCCCCCGGCCCGGTCGATTTCGGCCTGCACCTCCGCCTGCGTCGCCGGCACGATGGCCGGGTCTTCCACCACCAGCATGCGCCGCGCCGGATCGTCGACATAGGCGTCGAGCGGCATCAGGCTGAGGATCGCCCGCACCGCCCGGTCGATGGCAAGACCCGGCAGGCTGATGAGCCGGCCGGAGGTGGTGGCGCGCGCGATCGCCTCGGCCGGGTGGTTGGCATCGACCACGGCGAGGTCGTCGCCGTGGCCCATGGCCGCCAGCACCCAGAGCAGGTCGGGCGAAAGGGCGGGATCGATCCCCTTCAGCATCGCCTCAGCCCCCGAAGAGGTGGGCGTCGATGGACGCCTGCTTCATCTCGATGGAGAAGCCCGGCGCCAGCGGCGCCATGTAGCGGCCGTCCTTCACCACGCACGGGGTGATGAAGTGCTCGTGCAGATGGTCCACGAACTCGGTCACGCGGCCATCCCACGAACCGGAGATAGCCAGATAATCGATCATGGAGAGGTGCTGCACATATTCGCACAGGCCCACGCCGCCGGCATGGGGGCAGACCGGCTTGCCGAACTTCGCCGCCATCAGCATGATCGCGAGGTTCTCGTTGATGCCGCCGACGCGGCAGGAATCGATCTGCACCACGTCGATGGCGTCGGCCTGCAGGAACTGCTTGAACAGGATGCGGTTCTGGCACATCTCGCCGGTGGCGACCTTGGTCGGCGCCACGCCGGCGCGGATCTGGGCATGGCCGAGAATATCGTCAGGCGACGTCGGCTCCTCGATGAACCACGGCCCGAACGGCTGCAGCGCCTTCACCCAGTCGACGGCCTGACCGACTTCCCAGATCTGGTTGGCATCGATCATCAGCGTGCGGTCGGGACCGATCTCCTCGCGCAGGATGCGGCAGCGGCGGATATCGTCCTCAAGATCGCGGCCGACCTTGAGCTTGAAGTGGGTCCAGCCCGCTTCCACGCCCTCGCGTGCCAGCCGGCGGATCTTGTCGTCATCGTAGCCGAGCCAGCCGGCGGAGGTGGTGTAGCTCGGATAGCCCTTTTCCAGCAGCAGGGCGCGGCGCTCTGCCTGCCCCTGCTTCGCGCGGGTCAGAATCTCCAGCGCCTCGTCGGGGGTGAGGGCGTTGGTGAGGTAGCGGAAGTCGATCAGCTTCACGATCTCTTCCGGTTCCATGTCGGCCACGAGCTGCCACACCGGCTTGCCGGCTGCCTTGCCCCACAGGTCCCACACCGCGTTGACGACCGCACCGGTCGCAAGGTGCATCACGCCTTTGTCGGGCCCGACCCAGCGCAGCTGCGAATCGCCCGTCATATGGCGCCAGAACGCCCCCATGTCGGCGGTGATGTCCGACAGCTTCAGGCCTGTCAGCCGCGGCATCAGCAGTTCGATGCCGGCGCGGCACAGATCGTTGCCGCGACCGATGGTGAAGGTCAGGCCATGGCCTTCAGGGCCGCCATCGGTCTCCAGCACCACATAGGCGGCCGAATAGTCCGGATCGGCGTTCATCGCATCCGAGCCGTCCTTTTGCGAGGAGGTCGGGAAACGAATATCGTAGGACCGATGTCCTGTGATGACGAAATCGGACGCCATGATCCCTCCCTTCGGGGCCGACCGCACAGGCGGCGGGGTTTTGTTTTGGATATGAAATCGATAATCATATATGAAATTGCCCGTCAAGACACGAAACGAGGGGAGAGGCGGCCTTGAGCATGACAGCGGGAGACGGCGAGCCGGACGGCCCGGGCGACCGGGAGCGGCGCTATTCCGCGCCGGCGCTGGAAAAAGGGCTGGACATCCTTGAGCTTCTGTCCGCCGCCCGCGAGGCGCTGACCCTGCAGCAGATCGGCGACGGCGTCGGGCGGACCAAGGGCGAGATCTTTCGCATGGTCTCGGTTCTGGAAGGGCGCGGCTATATCGAGCGCACCGAATCGGAGGATCGCTTCGTCGTCACCGACCGGCTGTTCCGCCTCGGGCTGAACCGGCCGGTGAACCGTTCGCTGGTGGAACTGGCGCTGCCGTTCATGAACGCCTTCACCGACGCGCAGGGCTATGCCTGCCATCTGGCGGTGGCGTCCGGCCCGCAGATGGTGGTGATCGCGCGGGTGGAAAGCTCCAATCACATCGGCTTCACGGTGCGGATCGGCTACCGCCAGCCGCTGGAACTCACCGGTTCGGGCAACTGTCTGCTGGCGTTCATGAGCGCCCGTCGCCGCCATCGCCTCTTTGAGGACATGCGCCGCGAGAACCCGTGGATCGATCTTGACGCTCTGGAGGCCACGCTGGCCGGCTGGCGCGCCGAAGGCCGGGTGATGCGGCCGTCCTCCATCACCGAAGCGGTGATCGATCTTTCCGCCCCGATTCTCGACGCCCGCGAAGGCGGCGCCGTCGCCGCCCTCACCTGCCCCTATCTCCGCGTCCTGACCAACCCGCGCGAGCCGGACGAGGTGATGGCAGAGCTGGCCACCGCGGCCCGCCATATTTCCGATGCACTGGCGCTGGATCGCTGAAACCTCGTTTACATATGCAACGATGATCTGTATATGAAACTCAGACGCCACCCGCAGGGGGCGGCGCAAAGCAGACCGGCGACAGGCCGGCATTCGCGGGAGGGGGCGCGGGCCGTTGCAGGCTGCCGCCCCGCGGGCCGGCGCCCGCCGGTCGCGGACCGATCCGCTCCGCGAGCCTTCGCCTGTCCCGGCCGATGGCAGAGACTGCGGCGCCGCCGGGCCGCGGCCACGGGAGTTCACATGACGGATCGTCTTGCCGGTAAAACCGCCGTCGTCACGGCCGCAGCGCAGGGCATCGGCCGCGCCATTGCGCTGGCCTTTGCCGCCGAGGGCGCAAAGGTGATCGCCACCGACATCAACGCCGGCGCGCTGGCCGCGCTCGAAGGCACGCCCGGCATCACGCCCCGCGTGCTGGACGTGACCAGCCCGGAGGCGATTGCCGCCTTCGCCGCTGAAACCGGCGCGCCGCACGTTCTTGCCAATGCCGCCGGCTTCGTCCACGCCGGCACCATTCTGGACTGCGACGAAGCTGCGTTCGACTTCTCCGTCACCCTCAACGTGCGTTCGATGTATCGCCTGATCCGCGCCTTCCTGCCGGCGATGGTGGACAATGGCGGCGCTTCGATCGTCAACATCGCCTCGGTCGCCTCCAGCGTCATCGCCGCGCCGAACCGTTTCATCTATGGAACCACGAAGGCGGCGGTCGTCGGGCTCACCAAGTCGGTGGCGGCGGATTTCGTGACAAGGGGCATCCGCGCCAACTGCATCTGCCCGGGCACCGTCGAAAGTCCGTCGCTGGACCAGCGGATGCGCGCACTCGGCGACTACGAGACCGCCCGGGCCGCCTTCATCTCGCGCCAGCCGATGGGCCGGCTCGGCACGCCGGAGGAAATCGCCGCCCTTGCCCTCTATCTTGCCAGCGACGAATCCGCCTTCATGAGCGGACAGGCGCTCGTCGTGGACGGCGGCTGGTCGAATATCTGAGGCCGCTCCCCGCGCGGAGCCCGAAGAAACACCCGAGGAAACGATATGAAGCTTCTGCGTTATGGCGCGCCGGGACAGGAGAAGCCCGGTCTTCTCGACGGCGAAGGCCGCATCCGCGATCTCTCCGCCCATGTCGGCGACCTTGCCGGCCGGTGGCTGACGCCCGACGGGCTGGCGGAAATTGCCGCCATCGATGTCGCCGCCCTGCCCGTGGTGGAAGGCCCGGTGCGTTACGGCCCCTGCGTTGCCGGCACCGGCAAGTTCATCTGCATCGGCCTCAACTATTCCGACCACGCCGCCGAGACGGGCGCGGCCGTGCCGCCCGAGCCGGTGATCTTCATGAAGGCCACCAGCGCCATCGTCGGCCCGGACGACGACATCGAAATTCCCCGCGGCTCTACCAAGACCGACTGGGAAGTCGAACTCGGCGTGGTGATCGGCAAGACCGCGAAATATGTCAGCGAGGCGGAAGCCCTCGACCATGTCGCCGGCTACTGCGTCATCAACGATGTGTCGGAGCGCGCCTTCCAGATCGAGCGCGCCGGCCAGTGGACCAAGGGCAAGAGCTGCGACACCTTCGGCCCGACCGGCCCCTGGCTGGTGACCCGCGACGAGGTTGCCGATCCGCAGAACCTCGCCATGTGGCTGGAGGTCAACGGCCACCGCTACCAGAACGGCTCGACGAAGACGATGGTCTACGGCATCGCCCACGTCGTCTCCTACCTGTCGCAGTTCATGAGCCTGCACCCGGGCGACATCATCTCCACCGGCACGCCGCCGGGCGTGGGCCTCGGCCAGAAGCCGCCGGTGTTCCTGAAACCGGGCGACCGCATCCGCCTCGGCATCGAGGGCCTCGGCGAGCAGAGCCAGCACGTCCGCTGACGGAACGGGCAACACCGCCGGGGCATCGCGACGCTGTCCCGGCGGAACCGCTCAGTCCCGCACCCAGCGCTGCTTGGAAGACTGGATGTGACAGCGCATCGCCGCCTCCGCCTGCAGCGGATCGCCCGCCTCCAGCGCATCGAGAATGGCCTCGTGCTCGCCAAGCGCCAGAGCCCAGGTTTCCGGGCTTTCGAAGTGACCGGAGAGCTGGGCGGAAATCGGACTGTGGCGCTCGTCGAAAAGCTCGCCGACGAGGCGCGTCAGCACCGGGTTTCCGCTGATGGCGGCGATGGAGACGTGAAACTGCCGGTCGTGCTCCAGCGGCTTGCGCCCGGCCCCGATCTCGCCGTGCATCGCCGCAAGGCAGCTTCGCAGGCCCGCGGTCGCCTCCGGCGTCATCCGCGCCGCGGCCAGCGCGGCAACCCCGCCCTCCAGCACGGCGCGGGCCTGCATCAGTTCCGACGGGCTCTCGCCCATCGGCCGCATCATCGCGCCGGCGGCGCGCTCGGTGCCGGCGGCAGCCGTCACATAGACGCCCGATCCCATGCGGATTTCGACGCTGCCGTCGATTTCCAGCGCAATCAGCGCCTCGCGCAGCGACGGGCGCGACACGCCCAGCTGCTGG
The DNA here is from genome assembly GCF_036822375.1 of Pseudoxanthobacter sp. Classification (NCBI taxonomy): domain Bacteria; kingdom Pseudomonadati; phylum Pseudomonadota; class Alphaproteobacteria; order Hyphomicrobiales; family Segnochrobactraceae; genus Pseudoxanthobacter; species Pseudoxanthobacter sp. The sequence continues at coordinate 20,836 of NZ_DAISHT010000042.1, forward strand.
GCCAGATCGCGCTCCGCCGGCAGCCGGCTGGCGGGCGGAAAGGTGCCGGCCGCGATGAGAACGCGAATCCGGTCTGCAACCTGCTGGTAAAGACGCCGGGTTTCCGGCAACCGGGCCGCGGCGGGGGGCGTTTCCGTGGGCATCCCTGACATTGGGCATCCCTGACATTCGGGTGTTGCGCCTGTTATGGGCGTCGTTCGATTGGCCTTACCAGTAACGATCCTCAAGTGGCCTGACAAGTAGACACAACCGCGCGTGCGCCTGTGGCGCATGTGGCCGCGGCGGCGCGCGCTGAGGCGAATATTTTCACGTTATAACAAAAGCTTATTCGCCTATTGTCGCATTGCGCGTTATCCGGCGACAGATTTATATCCGCAAGAGCCGCCAAATTGGCTTGACCACTTTGGCCCAAATCAGTAAGCAGATTGGGTCTGGAAGACCACCTGGCCTGACCGGACCAAGCACAACGAACCATCCGAAGCGGATGGCCGGGACCCCGCCCGGGGGTCTCGCTGGGAGGCGGGATGCAGCAGAATTCGAACCACCCCGGCGGCACCGCCGCCGTGGCCGGGCGCCATCCGGAGCACGGTGAAATCGTTCTCAGTCTGGAGAACGTCACCAAGGAATTTCCCGGCGTGAAGGCGCTCGATCAGGTGCGCCTGACCCTGCACCGCGGCGAGGTCCACGCTGTGTGCGGCGAGAACGGCGCCGGCAAGTCGACGCTAATGAAGATCATCTCCGGGCTCTACAAGCCGGACGGCGGCCGCATCGTCTACAAGGGGCAGGAGGTGCGCTTCACCTCCTCGCTGGAGGCCGAGCGCGCCGGCATCGCCATCATCCATCAGGAACTGAACCTCGTTCCGCACCTGTCGGTGGCCGAGAACATCTATCTGGCGCGCGAGCCGCGCCGCGGCCCGTTCGTGGACCGCCACCGCCTGCGGGAGGCGGCCAAGCGCTGCCTCGACCGGCTGGGGGTGGATATCTCTCCCGATGCGCCGGTGCGCGGGCTGTCGGTGGCGCAGTGCCAGATGGTGGAAATCGCCAAGGCCCTGTCGCTCGATGCCGAAGTGCTGATCATGGACGAGCCGACCTCGTCTCTGACGGAATCCGAAACGTCCCTGCTGTTCCGCGTCATTCACGAGCTGAAGGCGGCCGGCGTCGCCATCATCTACATCTCCCACCGTCTCGACGAGATGGCGGGCATCGTCGACCGCGTCACCGTGCTGCGCGACGGCCGCTATGTTTCGACCGACGACTTCAGCACCATCACGGTGGACGACATCGTCGCCCGCATGGTCGGCCGGTCTCTGGAGGAGAAATTCCCCGAGGCAACCCGCCGGCCGACCGCCGAGGTGCTGTTCGAGGTCCGCGGCCTGACGCGCCGGGGCGTGTTCTCCGACATTTCCTTCACCCTGCGCCGCGGCGAGATTCTCGGCTTCGCCGGGCTGATGGGATCGGGACGAACGGAAGTGGCCCGCGCCATCTTCGGCGCCGACCCGCTCGATGCCGGCACCATCACCTTCGAGGGGCGCCCGCTCGTGGCGAAATCGCCGAAGGACGCAATCCGGCGGGGGCTCGCCTATCTCTCCGAGGACCGCAAGTCCAACGGCCTCGCCATCAACATGACGGTGGCCACCAACACCACTCTGGCCCACATGGGCGGCGTTTCCGACAAGGCCGGTTTCATCAACTTCCACAAGGAAGCGGAAGTTGCGCAGAAATATGTCGATCTCCTGAACATCCGCACGCCGTCGATCCACCAGATCGCGCGGCTGCTGTCCGGCGGCAACCAGCAGAAGATCATCATCGCCAAGTGGCTGTTCCGCGGCTCCCGTGTGCTGTTCTTCGACGAGCCGACCCGCGGCATCGATGTCGGCGCCAAGTTCGCCATCTACAAGATTATGGATGAGCTGGCCGCCAGCGGCTTCGGCGTCATCCTCATCAGTTCCGAGCTTCCCGAGGTCATGGGCATGAGCG
>NZ_DAISHT010000043.1:0-10366 GCF_036822375.1 Pseudoxanthobacter sp.
TCGTCAACGGCTTCGGCCTTGAGGCCGGCAAGCCGCTCGCCTCCAGCCCGCGCATCGCCAAGATCGCCTTTACCGGCGAGACGACCACGGGCCGGCTGATCATGCAGTATGCCAGCCAGAACCTCATTCCGGTCACGCTGGAACTGGGCGGCAAGTCGCCGAACATCTTCTTCTCCGACGTGGCGGCCGAAGACGACGATTTCTTCGACAAGGCGATCGAAGGCTTCGTGATGTTCGCCCTCAATCAGGGCGAAGTCTGCACCTGCCCGAGCCGCGCGCTGGTGCACGAGAAGATCTACGACCGCTTCATGGAACGCGCGCTGGCCCGCGTCGCCGCCATCAAGCAGGGCGACCCGCTCGACCCCACCACCATGATCGGTGCGCAGGCTTCCTCCGAGCAGCTTGAGAAGATCCTGTCCTACCTCGACATCGGCCGCCAGGAAGGCGCCGAGGTTCTGGCCGGCGGCGCTCAGGCCCATCTCGGCGGCGATCTCGCCGGCGGCTACTATGTGCAGCCGACGGTGTTCAAGGGCCACAACAAGATGCGCATCTTCCAGGAGGAGATCTTCGGCCCGGTGGTGTCGGTGGCGACCTTCAAGGACGATGACGAGGCGCTGCACATCGCCAACGACACGCTCTACGGCCTCGGCGCCGGTGTGTGGACCCGCGACATCAACCGTGCCTACCGCTTCGGCCGCGCCATTCAGGCCGGCCGCGTGTGGACCAACTGCTACCACGCCTATCCGGCCCACGCGGCCTTCGGCGGCTACAAGCAGTCCGGCATCGGCCGCGAAACCCACCTGCAGATGCTCGACCACTACCAGCAGACCAAGAACATGCTGGTCAGCTACAGCCCGAAGAAGCTCGGCTTCTTCTGAGATGACGACCGCCGGCCGTGCACGCGCACGGCCGGCGCCACACTCCGAACCTCCGTCCGACACGACACCGGCGGCCTGCCGCGATGCGTGGCAGGCCGTTCCGGCACCGGTCCGCAGCCGCACGACCGGCCGGCAGAAACTGAGACGAGGAAGGAACAAAAGATGGCAAAGACGATGAAGGCGGCCGTGGTCCGCGCGTTCGGCCAGCCGCTCGTGATCGAGGACGTGCCGGTTCCCGAACCCGGCCCGGGACAGATTCAGGTTCGAATTCAGGCTTCCGGCGTCTGCCACACCGACCTGCACGCCGCCGAAGGCGACTGGCCGGTGAAACCCAATCCCCCGTTCATCCCCGGCCATGAAGGGGTGGGCTATGTTTCCGGCGTCGGCGCCGGGGTGAAAAATGTCAAAGAGGGCGATCGCGTCGGCGTGCCCTGGCTCTATTCGGCCTGCGGCCACTGCACCCACTGCCTCGGCGGCTGGGAAACGCTGTGCGAGGAACAGCTCAACACCGGCTATTCCGTCAACGGCGGTTTTGCAGACTATGTGATTGCCGATCCGAACTATGTCGGCCACCTGCCCGCCAACGTCGGCTTTCTGGAAATCGCCCCGGTGCTGTGCGCCGGCGTGACGGTCTACAAGGGCCTGAAGATGACGGACACCAAGCCGGGCGACTGGGTGGTGATTTCCGGCATCGGCGGCCTCGGGCACATGGCGGTGCAATATGCCCGCGCCATGGGGCTCAACGTCGCCGCCGTGGATGTCGCACAGGACAAGCTCACGCTGGCGGAGAAGCTGGGCGCGATGGTCACAATCAACGCGCGGGAGACCGATCCCGCCGCCTTCCTGAAGAAGGAAATCGGCGGCGCGCACGGCGTGCTGGTGACCGCGGTTTCGCCCAAGGCCTTCGAGCAGGCCCTCGGCATGGTGCGGCGCGGCGGCACCGTGGCGCTGAACGGCCTGCCGCCGGGCTCGTTCCCGCTGCCGATCTTCGACATGGTGCTGAACGGCATCACCGTGCGCGGCTCCATCGTCGGCACCCGGCTGGACCTGCAGGAGGCTCTGGACTTCGCCGCCCACGGCAAGGTTCACGCCACCGTTGCGCCAGCCCGGCTGGAAGACATCAACGAGGTGTTTCGCAAGATGCACGCCGGCGCCATTGACGGGCGCATCGTGCTCGATATCGCCGCCTGACGCGTCGTCCTGCTGGCTCTCCCCCCTGGCCAGCGGGGCTTCCTCCCAGGACAAGCGGCGGTGCGGGGCGTCGGGGCAGCTTTTCGGCTGCTCCGGCGCCCTTTATAGTTGGCGCGGTTCCGCAGAACGAAGGCCGCCCGCCGTGGTCGCTGCCGGTTGCAATGGCCGGGCTTCCCTGCCCTCCCCTTCTGTCGCGAACCGCCGGGAAACGCGAAACGACGCCGCAGCCGCGCTTGCACAGGGCCAGAAACGCCCGGCCGGGCTGGCGGCGCGGAGGATGTCCGATGATCGACGCCGTCCCCCTTGCCCCCCCTCCCCCGCCGCAGGCGAACGGCGAGGTTCCGCCGCGCGTGCTGGCCACCGCGGCTGCGCTGCAGCTGATCGGGGAGCTGAAAGCCAAATACGGACCGATCCTGTTCCATCAGTCCGGCGGCTGCTGCGACGGCTCATCGCCGATGTGCTATCCGCAGAGCGATTTCATCGTCGGCGATCACGATGTGAAGCTGGGCGAGATCGGCGGCGTGCCGGTGCACATCAGCGCTTCGCAGTTCGAGGCGTGGAAGCACACCCAGCTCATCATTGACGTGGTGCCCGGTCGCGGCGGCATGTTCTCGCTCGACAACGGAACCGAGCGCCGTTTCCTCACCCGCTCGCGCGCCTTCTCCGGCGAGGAGATGTGCCAGCTGAACCTGCGCATTCCGGTTTCGGCCTGACGGCCGGCACCGGCCGCCCGAACGCAAACGGCCGCCCGTGACGGGCGGCCGCTGTTTTGTCTTTCCGGCGTGCGCAGCCGGCGCTCAGCGCCGGTCGCCATTCAGCGCATGGTCGGCATGGCGAATTCCGCGCCTTCCTTGATGCCCGACGGCCAGCGCGTGGTGACGGTCTTGGTGCGGGTATAGAAGCGGATCGAATCCGGGCCGTGCTGGTTGAGATCGCCGAAGCCCGAGCGCTTCCAGCCACCGAAGGTGTGATAGGACAGCGGCACCGGCAGCGGCACGTTCACGCCCACCATGCCGACATTGACGCGGGCCGCGAAATCGCGCGCCGCATCGCCGTCGCGGGTGAAGATCGCAACGCCGTTGCCGTATTCGTGCTTCGAGGGCAGCGCCAGCGCTGTTTCATAATCGGGCGCCCGCACGACCGTCAGCACCGGGCCGAAGATCTCGTCCTTGTAGATCGACATATCCGGCGTCACATGGTCGAACAGGCAGCCGCCCATGTAGAAGCCGTTCTCATAGCCCTGCAGACGGAAACCGCGACCGTCGACGACCAGGCTGGCGCCTTCGCTGACACCCTGATCGACATAGCGCGTCACGCGCTCGACGGCGGCCTTCGTCACCAGCGGGCCGAAATCGGCCGCCGGATCGAGCGAGGTGCCGACGCGCAGGGCTTCCACCCGCGGCGTGAGCTTGGCCATCAGCGCATCGGCCGTCGCCTCGCCGACCGGCACAGCCACCGAAATCGCCATGCAGCGCTCGCCGGCAGAGCCGTAACCGGCACCGATCAGCGCATCCACCGCCTGATCGAGGTCGGCATCCGGCATGATGATCATGTGGTTCTTGGCGCCGCCGAAGCACTGCGCGCGCTTGCCGGTGGAGGCGGCACGCGAATAGATATACTGCGCGATATCCGACGAGCCGACGAAGCCGACCGCCTGAATGATCGGATCGTCCAGAATGGCGTCGACCGCTTCCTTGTCGCCGTTGACGACATTGAAAATGCCGGCCGGGCCGCCGGCTTCGATGAACAGCTCCGCCAGCCGCATCGGCGTGGAGGGATCGCGCTCGGACGGCTTGAGAATGAAGGCATTGCCGCAGGCAATCGCCGGCGCCGCCTTCCACAGCGGGATCATGGCCGGGAAGTTGAACGGCGTGATGCCGGCGACGACGCCCAGCGGCTGGCGCACGGAGTGCATGTCGATGCCCGGGCCGGCACCTTCGGTGAACTCGCCCTTGAGCAGGTGCGGAATGCCGATGGCAAATTCCACCACCTCAAGACCGCGCTGAAGATCGCCCTTGGAATCCGGCACCGTCTTGCCGTGTTCCAGCGAGATCAGTTCGGCCAGATGGTCATATTCGGCGTTGCAGAGTTCAAGAAACTTCATCAGCACGCGGGCGCGCTTCTGCGGGTTCTGCGCCGCCCAGGCCGGCTGCGCGGCAGCGGCGATCTTCACCGCCTCGGCCACTTCGGCCTTGCTGGCAAGCGCCACATGCGCCCGCACGTCGCCGGTCATCGGCTGGAAGACGTCGGCATGGCGGCCGCTGGTGCCGGCAACATTCTTGCCGCCGATGAAATGCCCGATCTCGATCATGGCCCGCTCCTTGGAAGAGATTCTTGTCCGTCCGCCGGCTGGGGTCGCCGTGGCCGTGTGCGCGCACAGAAGCGCTTTTATTTCGGCACATCAACGGCCATGATGGCTCAACCGTTGTGCAGAATTTCGCCAGCCAGCCAATGGCTGCACCCATGGGAGCACCGGACGATGGACTGGGACCAGTTGCGCATCTTTCTGGCCGTCGCCCGTGCCGGCCAGATTCTCGGCGCCGCCACCCGGCTGGGTCTGAACCACGCCACTGTCAGCCGGCACATCGCCGCGCTGGAGGAGCACCTTGGCGCGCGGCTTCTGGAGCGCCATTCCACCGGCTCGACGCTGACCACAGCCGGCGAGCGGCTGAAGCGCACGGCCGAGGCCATGGAGGCCGAATTCCTGCGCGCGCAGTCCGATCTGTCGGACACTGACCACGACCTTGCCGGGGCGGTGCGTGTCGGCGCGCCGGACGGCTTCGGCACCTATTTCCTCGCCCGCGAACTGACGGCGCTGTCGTGCCGGCATCCGGAGCTGCTGATCGAACTGGTGCCCCTGCCCCGCACCTTCTCGCTGTCGCGCCGCGAGGCCGATATCGCCATCAGTCTCGACCGGCCGACCCATGGCCGGCTGATCGTGCGCAGTCTCACCGGCTACGGCCTCAGCGTCTATGCCACACGCGATCATCTCCACCGCTTCGGCCCGATCGCAACGACCGAAGACCTCGCCGGCCGCGTGATCGTGACGGGCATCGAGGAGATGTCCTATTCCAGCGCCCTCAAATACCACGATGCCGTGGGCAGCCTCTCGCAGGTGCGCTTTGCCTGCGCCTCCATTGCCGGGCAGATCGAGGCGGTATTGTCCGGCAACGGGGTCGGTGTGGTGCACGATTTCATCGCCGCGCAATATCCCGAGCTCATGCGCATTCTTCCGGCGATCCACTTCCGCCGCACCTACTGGATCGTCAGTCACTCCGACACCCATCATCTGCGCCGCGTCACGGCGGTCTATCGCACCATCGTGGAGCGCACCGGTGCTGCGCGCGCGCTGTTCGACAGTCCCGATGACACCCCGGACGATGCCTCACCCGTCTGACAGGCCGCCGGGCGGGCGCGCGGGTTGCCCGGCGGCGGCGCTTCGAGCCGGGCAAGCAGCAGGGCCGAGAAATCGGCAGGCCGCTCGCGGGCAAGATCGGTCAGGTGGCGCAGATAGCCGCCCGGCGCATGGATATGCCCGATACGCTCCAGAATGACGGCCACCGACACGGCCGCAAGATCGGGCCCCATCACCGCCACGGCTTCCTTCCAGCCGGACTCGCTGATGGAGAGCGCGCGACGACTGCGTTCCGCAGCGTCGAACAGATCGCACCACGATTGCAGCGGTCCCCGGGCCAGCAGGGCGATTTGCGGGCAGACGGCCGTGATCGTGCGCAAGCACGGTTTGGGCAAGGCTGCGCGCGCCATGGCTGCCCGCGGCGGAGCGGCGGGCGGGGGTGTGGCGGGCCGGCGGCGCAGAGACCGGCCGGACGTCAGGGGCTGTTGAGCGCTGATCGGTTGCTCTGACGGGCCTCCGGCGGGCTGCGGGGAGACGGTGGGAGCCGAGGGGATGTCCCTGCCCTCGGCTTCGTTGTCCTTCAAATTCAAATCCCTTTTCAAATCCTCTGTCTTGATAGGAGAGTCTGATTTGGGAGTCTCTAAGAGGCGCTCATCATGGCTGTCACTGGCGCTCGAAATCGCAAAAATAGCCAGAGAAGACAGTGCTTTAAACAGATTCTCGCGGATCTCGGCAAGCTGCCCGGCGAGCGCCTCCAGTTCGCCGCGCCCAAGGCGGCGCAGCAGCGGGATCGCCGGCAGGGCGCCGGCCAGCGCGTCGGGGTCGAGACCGTTTTCGCAGGCCAGCGTGCGCGCCTTGGCGATGTCGCGCCGGCAAAGACTGATGGTTTCGCGCAGCCGCGTCATGCATCGCGCCTCGGCGCGGGCCTCTGCGGCAAGGCGCTCGAACTCCGCGGCGCGGGCAACGAGCGGTGCCAGATCGAAGCCGAAGGCGACATCGATCGCGCCGTCTTCGCCCTTGCGGGCATAGCGCTTGCCGTTGGGACTGTCGCGCCGCACGACGAAGCCGGCCTCCACCAGCGCCGACAGATGACGGCGCAGCGTTGCGGCCGCCATGCCATGGGCACGCAGCGAAAGCTCGCGGTTGGACGGAAAGACCACCAGCGGACGGCCGGGTGCAAGATCGGTTTCCGGATGGCAACTGAGCAGCGCGTTCAGCACCGACAGGGTGCGGTCGGAAAGGCCATGTGCCGGCTTGGTCTCGGCAATGGCGCGATAGAGCTTCCACTTCGGGACGGCGACGGCAGACGAACCCGTCACGGCAGCCTTTTGTGCGGCGACCATGGCAAGCGTCAGCGATCGCCGCCCGAAAGGCGTCGACAGCGGGGACTGATTCATCTCCAGTCTTGCGGAGACACAGAAAATTCGTCCACCGAAACGGTGCTGATTCTTGACAGCGATTCGTGGAAGTGGTTCTCTCGCAGTTGCCACACTAAGAGAGAGGCTTCCGGGGCGGAAACGTTTCGGAGGCCTTTTTTCTTGTCCGCACTCCTCCTTGTGTCCGGCGTGGCCTCATGGCGCACGCGCTGCTGCAGAAATGTCCCCGCTGGCGGGGCCGGTGGCGCCGCGGCCTTATGAAACGGTCGCGGCAAACGGATGAAGGTCAGCCGGGCTCCCGGCGGCCGGCGAGCCAGGCTGCATAGAGCGCCCCGAGCTGGCTGACCACATAATCACCGAATTCGGGCGCGGCCTTCTTGTCCAGCACCAGTGTCAGCGATCGCGGATCCTGCTGAATGCGGGCGACCTTGCGGCCGTCGGCTGCGGTCCAGACCGCCGAGCGGGCCGGCGCGGTCTTGCGGCCGGCGCGGACACGGGCGGCCAGGGATTCGAACACGGCGAGAAAGCGGTCGTCGCTGCTGCGTCCCGCAAAGCCGCCCTGCTCGATCACACTGCGGGCGCGATCCGTGGCACCGCGCACCTCAAGACGTTCGGCCAGTTCCAGCCACCGGTCGCGGCCGGCCTTCGGCGCCGGGCCGATGGCCTCGATGATGAAACGCGGCACTTTGACGGCGGCCGAAATCAGCCGCGAGGCGCCGGTCTTGTCGACGCTCAGCGCGGCCATCACGGTTTCACGATCGAAGCCACGTTCCTCAAGCCGCGCGGCGAACAGCGCACGCTCGATGAACGACAGATCGGTGCGGGCGGTGTTTTCCTGCCCCTGAGCGACGACGAGTTCGGCATCGCTCAGGGTGCGCACCACGGCGCGGACCCTGAGGCCCAGCGCCGCAATGGCACGCAGCCGCCGGTGACCGTAGGCGACCTGATAACGCCCGGTCTCGGTCGGATGCGGGCGGACGAGGATCGGCACCTGCTGGCCGTGCTCGCGGATCGAGGCGACGAGCGCCTCGTGATCGTCTTCGCTGCCGGGCAGGCGATCGGCGACGAACGAACTCTCGATGGCGGCGGGATCGAGCTCCACCACCGCCTGCCCGCTGGCAAGCTGGCTCTGGATGGCGCGGGCCTCGCCGATCTGCGACTTGAGATGCTCGATGGAGCGCGTGACCGCGCCGATGGCCCCGCGCTGGCCGTGGGGCGGCAGCGGCGGGGCAGGGACGGCCACGGCCGGACCATCGCCGGGCCCGTCTGAGTTGCCGGCCGGCAACTGTGTGTTCGTCAGGCCGAGGAGCAGGTTCTTGCGCGCCATTATGCCCTCCCCCAGGCCTTGCGGATGAGCCCTTCGATCTCGCTGTTGACGTTGTTCATCGCCTCCAGAGCCCGGTCGTAGGTGGCGCGGGTGAACTGCTCGCGACTGACCTCGTAAAGCGTCTGCTTGGTGATGCCGGCATCGGCGATGGCCGTGCTTTTCAGCATCGGGAAATTCAGCACATGCTCGCCGAACATGGAGCGCATGAACGACACCATCTGGTTCTGCGGCCCGTCGCCCGGCTCGTAGCGGGTAATGAGATAACGCATCCAGTCGTAGCGCATGTTGCCGCCCGCCTCGGCCACCACGCTGAGGAGATCGGAGGTCATGATCAGGAACTGGCACATCGACATGACGTCGAGCATCTGCGGATGCACGGTCACGAGCACGGCGGTCGCCGCGCACAGCGCCGACAGCGTGAGGAAGCCAAGCTGCGGCGGGCAGTCGACCACGACCACGTCGTAATTATCGGCGACCGAGGCCAGCGCCTCGTCCATGCGTGTGAAGAACAGCGATTCGGCCCCGGCGCCGTCGGCCAGCGCCTTCGGGGTCTCGTGCTCGAACTCCATCAGCTCGATATTGCCGGGCACGAGATCGAGCCCGGGAAAATAGGTGGGACGAATGATTTCTGCCAGCGGGCGGCGCTCGCCATCGTAGCGAATCGCGCCATAGAGCGTCTCGTTCTCACCGATGTCGAATTCCGGCTGATAGCCGTGCAGAGCGGAGAGGGAGGCCTGCGGATCGAGATCGACGGCCAGCACCCGGTAGCCGTTGAGCGCCAGATATTGCGCCAGATGCGCCGCGGTCGTGGTCTTGCCCGAGCCGCCCTTGAAGTTGACGACGGTGACGACCTGCAGGTGCTCGTCGCCCTGCCGGCGGGGCAGGTAACGACGGTCGGCCTTGCCGCTTTCGGCCAGATAGGCCCGCAGGGCGTGGATATCCTCAATGGTGTAAGAGCGGCGGCCGTTCGGGCCGATCTCGGGCTGCGGGCCCTTTCCTTCCAGCGACAGATGGCGAAGATAGCCGTCATTGACGCCGATAAGGCGGGCGGCCTCGCCGGAGGTGAACTTGCGCAGGGTCTTGCGGGCAGACGGCGGAAACAGCTGCAGCCGGTGGGCCTGCAGCTTTGCCGAAAGCTCGCGCGCGTGTTCGCCGATCAGCGTATGGATCGCGTGCGGCTGGTCCTGAGCGGTTGGCAGTGCATTGGCCACGGCAGAGTCTCGACGGTTCGGGATCGTATCTACGCTTTGGGGCGCATGACGCCCTTCCAGCCGTGTCTAATACGCCCGATTCTGTTGCCCGGCGCAAGGACAAAGAGGTTAACGCAAGGTTAACGCCTCTGCATAGCGGCAGTGCATAACGTTGTCGCCACCGGGTGCCGACGAATCACCGCGGGCATCCTGCGCCGATTCGGACCGCGCTCAAAGACCTCGTAAAGATCAGGCCAAGGATATCGGTCGGTGAACGCGACCGCATCACTGCGAAGTCGCAACGGTGCCGCGAATCAACTTGGCCGGCGGCGGCGTGCGGGATGCCGGCCGGCAGCATCCGGCCGGCTGCGCCCGGCGTCCCGTGCAGCCGGCGTCGGACTTCGGCGGGGCCGGAGGTGATGAAGCACGCGCGCGCCCGCGTGAGGGCGCGCCGGCGGGCGGGTCTGTGGCCGCGGCGGGCGCGCCGCGCCGACGGCGGCCGGGGAGAGCGATCCGGGGCCGGAGACGGCGCTGCGGGATCCCGCCCGGGTTGCCGGCCGGCAACCATGACGCCGCAGCCGCACCGGGCCGCTCTGCTCCACTGCACAGCCGGCGTGCACCTGCGCTGCGTTGCCGGCCGGCAACTGACCGGCTGCGGTCTCGTATTGCGGCTTCTGTGACAACGGTCGTCACCGTAACGTCATCCCGACGCGATAGGAACACGCCGAAACAAATCAGGGTTGATCGCGCTTTCGGAAACAATTCCTCCGCAATGCCGGACATGGAACGTGAGGATCGGACGAAGACACCGGTCTCTATTCGCTATGTGCCGGAAAAAATTCTCTGAATTGCAGAAATGTCCCTCAGTCTACGGAGACGTTCTTTGAAACGTATTCTCTCTGCAGCCCTTGCCCTGTGCGGTCTCTTCGGGGCCTCCGCTGCCAGCGCAGCCGAGCTGACGGTTTATACCGCGCTCGAGTCCGATCTGCTGCCTATCTACCAGAAGAGCTTCGAGGCGGCGAACCCCGGCATCACCATTCGCTGGGTGC
>NZ_DAISHT010000043.1:10466-22564 GCF_036822375.1 Pseudoxanthobacter sp.
ATCTACCAGAAGAGCTTCGAGGCGGCGAACCCCGGCATCACCATTCGCTGGGTGCGCGATTCCACCGGCGTCATCACCGCAAAGCTGCTGGCGGAAAAGGACAACCCGCAGGCCGATGTGGTGCTGGGCACCGCGGCGACCTCGCTGCTGCTGCTGAAGCAGGAGGGCATGCTGGAGCCCTACGCCCCGAAGGGCTACGACATCCTCGACAAGCGCTTCGTCGACAAGGATCACCCGCCGGCGTGGGTGGGCACCAACGCCTGGGCGGCGGCGCTGTGCGTCAACACCGTGGAGATGGACAAGCGCAAGCTGCCGATCCCGGAAGGCTGGGCCGATCTGACCAAGCCGGAATACAAGGGCCTGATCGTGATGCCGAACCCGGCCTCGTCGGGCACCGGCTTCCTCGATGTGTCGAGCTGGCTGCAGATGATGGGCGAACAGAAGGGCTGGGCCTTCATGGATGCCCTGCACCAGAACATCGCCACCTACACGCACTCCGGTTCCAAGCCGTGCACGCTGGCGGCCTCCGGTGAATATCCGATCGGCATCTCGTTTGAGTTCCGCGCCGCCAAGCTCATCAGCGACGGCGCGCCGATCGTGGCCGTGGTGCCGAAGGAAGGCGTGGGCTGGGATATGGAGGCCTCGGCTATCCTCAAGGGTGCCAAGGACCCGGAAGCGGCCCGGAAGCTCATCGACTGGGCGGTTTCCGAACCGGCGATGCAGATCTACGCCGACAACTACGCAATTCTGGCTAATGCGGCGCTGGAAAAGCCCGTGAAGAACCTGCCGACGGGCATCAAAGACAAGCTGATCAAGAACGATTTCGAGTGGGCTGCTTCGCACCGCGCGGAAATTCTTGACCAGTGGCGCGCCCGTTACGACGCCAAGTCCGAGCCGAAGAAATAATCCGCACCGCGGCGAATCGAGGCCGGGCGCGGCGGAAGGGACAGCTCTTCCGCCGCGCCCGGCCTGCAGGGCTGCGCGCCCGGATCGTCGGGGCGCAGGTGCGATGTGGGGGAGGGACGCGATGTCCGGTGGTCTTCGGCCGTCCTATCTGGCTGTCGAGAACGTGACCAAGCGCTTCGGGCCGTTCGTGGCGCTCAGCGAAGTGTCGCTGGAGGTGGGGGAGGGCGAGTTCGTCTGCTTCCTCGGCCCGTCCGGCTGCGGCAAGACCACCTTGCTGCGGGCTATCGCCGGGCTGGATATCCAGACCGGCGGCCGGATCGTTCAGGCCGGGCGCGACATTTCCCGCCTGCCGCCCGAACAGCGCGATTTCGGCATCGTGTTTCAGTCCTATGCGCTGTTTCCCAACCTGAGTGTTGCCGCGAACATCGCCTTCGGGCTTGAAAACCGGCGCATGAAGCGCGCCGACATTAACGAGCGCGTTGAGGCGCTGCTGAGGCTCATCCATCTGGAAGAGCGGGGCGGGGCCTATCCGGCTCAGCTTTCCGGCGGCCAGCAGCAGCGCGTGGCGCTGGCGCGGGCGCTGGCCCCCAACCCGGGTCTGATCCTGCTCGACGAGCCGCTGAGCGCGCTCGATGCCAAGGTGCGGCTGCACCTGCGGCAGGAGCTGAAGCAGCTTCAGGCGCGCCTCGGGGTGACCACCATCATGGTGACCCACGATCAGGAAGAGGCGCTGGCGATTGCCGACCGCATCGTCATCATGAATGCCGGCCGCGTGGAACAGGCCGGAACGCCGCAGGAAATCTACGACAATCCGGCGACGCGGTTCGTGGCGGATTTCATCGGGGCCATGAACTTCCTGCCGGTGACGGTAACCGCGCAGGACCGCGTGCGCTTCGGTCCGCTGCCGATTGCGGTGGCGACCGGCGGCCGCGCCGCGGGCAGCCCGGCGATTGCTGCCATCCGGCCGGAAGACGTGCAGCTCGGGCCGGCCGGCGACGACGACGCCGGCAACGGACTGGCCATGGATGTGGGGCCGGTGGAGTTTCTCGGCGGCCATGTGCGGGCGCGGCTGACGCACCCGGCCTGCCCCGACGATGTGGTGATTGCCGAGGTGCCGCAGGCGGCCGCCCGCCGGCTCGGGCTTTCCGCCGGCGCGCGGCTGCCCGTCAGCCTGCCGGCCGGCCGCCTCCGCCTCTATGACCGGGAGGCCGCCCATGGCTGAGGGTGCCCTTGCTGCGCCGTCGCGGCCGCTGCGCATGGCGGCCGGTCGCGACGACCGGCTGATGCTGCTGTTCACAGTCATGATCGGGCTTTATCTGGTCATCAGTCTGGCCTTGCCGATCGGGGCCATGCTGCTGAAGTCGACCGAGGTGCGCAGCTTCGATTATCCGGCCTTCGACATCGAGGTGACGACGCCCTCGGGCGTTCATGCCCTTGGCACGCTGGAGACGGCGGCCCCGCAACTGGGGCTTCCGGGGCCGGTTTTGCAGGCGCGGCGCGGACCTTCGCTGAGCGCGGCGCAGATGTTGCCGGGCGGCAACTTCGCCGGCGAGCCGGTTTCGGCGGTGCGGGTGCGTTTCAGCGGCGCGGCCGGGCAGGGGGCTCTGGAGCTGCGCGGCCAGCCGGTGGCGCCGGGCGAATGGGCCGAGGTCGACGGTGAGAACCTGCGCCGGCTGATCCTGCGCGCCGGTACCATCCGCTCGGCCGGGAACTTCGTCGATTATTTCCGCACGCCGGCGCTGACGCAGTCGATCCTCAACAGCCTGACCGTGGCGGTGCTGACGACCGTCATCACCGTGACGCTGGCATTTGGCTTCGCCTATGCGCTGACGCGCACCGCGATGCCGTTCAAGGGGCTGTTCCGCACCGTCGCCATGGTGCCGATTCTGGTGCCCTCGCTGCTCGCCGGCCTGTCGCTGGTCTATCTGTTCGGCAATCAGGGTTTGCTGAAAAGCCTGATGTTGGGCACGTCGATCTATGGTGCGCCGGGCATTGTGGCGGGCTGTGTGTTCTTCACCTTTCCCCATGCCCTGATGATCATCGCCACGGCGCTGGCCATTTCCGATGCGCGGCTCTACGAGGCGGCGCGGGTGCTGCGGGCCTCGCCGCTGCGCACCTTCTTCATGGTCACGCTGCCGGGGGCGCGCTACGGGCTGGTCTCGGCCGCCTTCGTGGTGTTCACGCTCACCATCACCGAGTTCGGCGTGCCCAAGGTGGTGGGCGGCGAATATTCGGTGCTGGCGGTCGACATCTACAAACAGGTGGTGGGGCAGCAGAATTTCGCCATGGGCGCGGTGGTGTCGGTCATCCTGCTCATTCCGGCCGGGTTCGCGTTCATCGTGGACCGCATCGTGTCGCGCCGCCAGGTGGCGTTGCTGGGGGCGCGGGCGGTGCCATTCGAACCGCAGCGCAACTGGCTGGCGGATGGCGTGGCGCTCGCCTATGTCGGCGCCGTGTCGCTGATGCTGCTGGCGGTGCTGGGGGTATCGCACTATGCCGCGATGATCCGTTTCTGGCCCTACAACACCGCGCTGACGCTGAAGCACTTCAGCTTCGAGGGCGTCGACGGCGGCGGCTGGTTCTCCTACGGCAATTCGCTGCTGCTTTCGGTGCTGACAGCGGCCATCGGCACGGGCGTGGTTCTCGCCGGCGCGTATCTGGTGGAAAAGGGCCGGGGCCTGCCGGTGGCGCGGGGCGCGCTGCAGTTGCTGGCCATGCTGCCGATGGCCATTCCGGGCCTCGTGCTGGGCCTGTCCTATATCTTCTTCTTCAACAGTGCGGCCAATCCGCTGCATTTCCTCTATGGCACGATGGCGATCCTCGTCATCTCCACCATCACGCACTTCTATACCGTCTCCCACCTGACGGCGCTGACCGCGCTGAAGGCGATGGACCGGGAATTCGAGGCCGTGGCGGCATCGCTGAAGCAGCCGATGACGCGCATGTTCAGCCGCGTCACGCTGCCGGTGTGCCTGCCGACGGCGCTCGATATCGCGGCTTACCTGTTCGTCAACGCGATGACGACGGTTTCCGCGGTGGTGTTCCTCTATGCCCCTTCCACGACCCTTGCCGCCGTGGCGGCGCTGAACATGGACGACGCCGGCCAGATTCAGGCGGCGGCGGCCATGTGCATGCTCATCTTCTACACAAATCTGGGCGCCCGGGTGGTCCATGCCATCCTCGCGCGCAGCCTGAGGCGAACCCAGTCATGGCGTCAGCGTTGAATTCATCCTTCGATCTCGTGGTGGTGGGGGCGGGCATCGTCGGCCTCGCCCATGCGCTGGCCGCGGTGCGGCGCGGCCTGAAAGTGGCGGTGGTCGACCGCGAGGCCCGGGCCATCGGTGCCTCGGTGCGCAATTTCGGCTTCGTGACCGTAACCGGCCAGCAGGACGGCGACTGCTGGCGCCGCGCCATGCGCTCGCGCGATGTGTGGGCCGAAATCGCGCCGCAGGCCGGCATCGCGGTGGAGCACGCCGGCCTCGTCGTGGTCGCGCAGCGGCCGGAGGCGATGACGGTGCTGGAGGCGTTCTCCCGCACCGCGATGGGCGAGGCGTGCCGGCTGCTCGATGCCGCGCAGATGCGGGCAACCTGCGGCGATGTTCTTTCCGGCCGGCCGCTGCAGGGCGGTCTTTACAGCCCGCACGAGCGGCGGGTGGAAAGCCGGGACGCCATTCCCCGGCTGGCACGCTGGCTGGAGCAGGCGAGGGGGGTGACCTTTCTGCGCCGCGTGCTGGTGAAGGGGGTGGAGCCCGGACGGGTGGTGACCACCGCCGGCACGCTGCAGGCGCCGAAGGTGGTGGTTTCGCCCGGCGACGATCTGCTGACGCTGTTTCCCGAGCGCATCGCCGCCATGGGCATTACCCGCTGCCGGCTGCACATGATGAAGGTGATGCCGGGCGATGCCGGTTTCCGCCTGCCGGCGGCGATCATGTCCGATCTCTCGCTGGTGCGTTATCTCGGCTATTCCGAATTGCCGGAGGCGGCGGCGCTGCGCGCGCGGCTTGAGGCGGAGCAGGGCGCCTGTCTGGCGGCCGGCATTCACCTGATCGCCGTGCAGGGCAGCGATGGCGGGCTGATCATCGGCGACAGCCACCATTACGACTGGAGCCCGGCGCCGTTTGCCGAAGAGGCGGTGGACCGCCTGATTCTGGACGAGATGCACGCCGTGCTGAACCTGCCCGGCGCCGCGGTCACGGAGCGCTGGAACGGCACCTACGCCAGCCTGTCCGACCGGCTGATGGTGCGCGATGCGCCCGAGCCGGATATCCGGCTGGTGATCGTCACCAGCGGCACCGGCGCCAGCACGGCCTTTGCGATTGCCGAAGAAACCCTCGACGAGCTTTACGGAGCGCTGTGATGACCACTCAGAAATTGCAGGCCGTGGTGTTTGACTGGGCCGGCACCATGATCGACCACGGTTCCCGGGCGCCGATGGGGGTGTTCGTGGAAGCCTTCGCCACGTTTGGCGTGCCGATCACCATCGAGGAGGCCCGCGGGCCGATGGGTATGGCCAAGCGCGATCATATCAGCACCCTGCTGGCGCAGCCGCGCATTGCCGCGGCGTGGGCCGCGGTGCACGGCGCGCCGGCCGGGGAGGCCGATATCGACCGCGTCTATGAGGTGTTCGTGCCGATGAACGCGGCGGTGGTGACGGACTATGCCGACCTCATCGAGGGGGCGGCGGCAGCGGTGGCGCGGCTGCGGGCGCGGGGGCTGAAGATCGGCTCCACCACCGGCTATACCCGGGAGATCATGGCCCCCGTGCTGCCGATCGCCGCCGCACAGGGCTATGTGCCGGATAATCTCGTCTGCGCCGGCGATCTCGCGGCCGGCCGGCCGACGCCGCTGATGATGTATCAGACCTTCCTCGACCTTGGCGTGTGGCCGGCCTCGTCGGTCGTGAAGGTGGACGATACGGAAGTCGGCATTGCCGAGGGCCTCAACGCCGGGTGCTGGACGGTGGGCGTGGCGCTTTCCGGCAACGTCTTCGGACTGTCGCCCGAGGAGACCGGGGCGCTGTCGCCGGAAGAATTCGAGACGCGCCGCAATGCGGCCTGCGCCAGACTCGTGCGCGCCGGTGCGCACTATGTGATCGACAGCGTTGCCGACCTCGACGAGGTCCTCGACGAGATCGAGGGCGCGCTGGCCCGCGGCGAGCGCCCCTGACCATGACAGGGCAGGGCGGGGCAAGTGAGGGGGATGTCAATACATCCCCTCTTCGTCAGGAATGGCTGGCCGGGCGCGCGCCGGCGACGCAGGCTCTGCTGGCCGCGGATGCCGCGGTCTTCCTGCACCAGTCGCTGTCCACGCCGTGCCTTGATGCGGTGGCCGGGGCGGACGGTGCGTGGCTGACCATGGCCGACGGGCGCCGGGTGCTCGACTTTCACGGCAACAGCCTGCACCAGATCGGTCATGGCCATCCTGCCGTGAAGGCGGCCATTGCCGCGCAGCTCGAAACGCTGCCGTTCTGCCCGCGGCGTTACACCTGCGATGTGGCGGTGCAGTTTGCCGGAAAGCTGGCTGCGCTGGCCCCGGAGCCGCTCGGTAAGGTGCTGCTGGCGCCCAGCGGCTCGGCCGTGATCGGAATGGCGCTGAAGCTGGCCCGCTATGCGACCGGCCGGCACAAGACGGTGTCGATGTGGGATTCCTTCCACGGCGCCAATCTGGATGCGATCTCCGTCGGCGGCGAGGCGCTGTTCCGCAAGGATGCCGGCCCGCTGCTGCCGGGCACGGAGCATGTGCCGGGGCCGGGGCTCGCCCGCCGCTTCTTCGGCGACGATGACGGCGCGGCCGGCCGGCTGGCCGATTACATCGATTATGTGCTGTCAGTGCAGGGCGATGTCGCCGCCGTGATTGCCGAGCCGATGCGCTGGACCACGGCCGAACCGCCGCCGCCGGGGTTCTGGCAGGCGGTGAAGGCGAGTTGCGAGCGGCACGGTACGCTGCTGATCTTCGACGAGATCCCCTCTGCTCTCGGCCGCTGCGGCGCCTTCTTCGTGCATGAGGCGATCGGCTGCGTGCCGGATATGGTGGCCATCGGCAAGGGGCTGGGCGGCGGCATCGTTCCGCAGGCGGCGCTGATCGTGCGCCGCGATCTGGACGTGGCCGGCGATGTGGCGCTCGGCCATTACACCCATGAAAAAAGCCCGCTCGGCAGCGCCGCGGCGCTTGCCACCATCGCCGTCATCGAGAATGAGAACCTGATCGCGCGCGCCGGCTGGCTGGGCGCCCGGGGCCGGGAGGCGCTGCACGCGCTGGCGGCGCGGCATCCGGCCATCGGGGCGGTGCGTCACATGGGGGCGTTCTTCGGCGTGGATTTGCGCGACCATGCCGGTGTGAGCGGTGCCGGGCTTGCCGACCGCACGCTCTATGCGGCCCTTGACGAGGGCCTGAGCTTCAAGGTCGGGGGCGGCAACGTGCTCACGCTGTGCCCGCCGCTGACCATTGCCGAGGCCGATTTCGACGAGTCGTTTGCCATTCTCGACCGCGCCCTCAGCCGCGCAGGAGCCTGAGTCGCATGGGGCGCCCGCCGGCATTTCGCGGCATCGGGCGCCCGATCGCTAGGCGCAGCGGCCGTGATTTTGCCCATAAAAAGCACAGAAACGCACGTTCCCTCTTGCCAAACCGGGGCAGGCAGCACTTTTGTGCGCGCAGAATGAATGAGCGTCCGGCTGCGACGGTCCGCGGCGGCGTTCTGACCTGAATTTAGGGACTTCCGCGTCATGGCCTCAGAAGCGTCCGCCGCCGTCACTCACCGCGACCTTGCCAATGCGATCCGCTTCCTTGGCATCGATGCCGTGGAGAAGGCGAAGTCCGGCCATCCCGGCATGGTCATGGGCATGGCCGATCTGGCCACGGTGCTGTTCACGAAGCATCTGCGGTTCGATCCCAGCGCGCCGCACTGGCCGGACCGCGACCGCTTCGTGCTGTCGAACGGCCACGGCTCGATGCTGCTTTATGCGCTGCTGCACCTGACCGGCTATGAGCAGGCGACGCTGGAGGAGCTGAAGCGCTTCCGCCAGTTCGGCGCGCGCACCGCCGGCCACCCGGAATATGGCCATCTGGAAGGCGTTGAAACCACCACCGGCCCGCTGGGGCAGGGCCTTGCCACCGCGGTCGGCATGGCGCTGGCGGAACGCAAGCTGGCGGCCGAGTTCGGCGCCGATCTGGTCGATCATCACACCTGGGTGTTCGTCGGCGACGGCTGCCTGATGGAAGGCATCAGCCAGGAAGCGATCTCGTTCGCCGGCCATCTCGGCCTGTCGAAGCTGATCGTGGTGCACGACAACAACCACATCACCATCGACGGCTCGACGTCGCTTTCCACCGGCGATGACGTGCGCGCCCGTTTCGCCGCGTCCGGCTGGGAGACGCTGGAAGTCGACGGCCATGACGCCGAAGCCATCGATGCGGCCTTCACGCTGGCCCGCAAACTCGGCGCCCAGCTCGGCAAGCCGGTGTTCATTTCCGCCCGCACGCACATCGGCTTCGGTTCGCCCGGCAAGCAGGACAGCGAGGGAGCCCACGGCGCCCCGCTCGGCGCGGCCGAAATCGAGAAGACCCGTGCCGCGCTCGGCTGGCCCTATGCGCCGTTCGAGGTGCCGGAGGCGATCCGCGCCGTGTGGCTGAAGGCCGGCGCGCGCGGTGCTGCCGGCCGGGCGGCCTGGCAGGCCCGTCTTGAGGGGGCGGATGCGGCCGCGCGGGCCGAATTCACCCGCCGCATCGAGGGGCGGCTGCCGGCCGACCTGCAGGGCAAGGTGGAAGAGGGCCTGCGCGCGATCGTCGCCAGCCCGGCCGATATCGCCACCCGCGCCGCCAGCCAGCGTGCCCTTGAGCTGCTGACGGCGGCGGTGCCGGAACTTCTGGGCGGCTCGGCCGACCTCACCCATTCGGTGCTGACCCGCACCAAGGGGCAGAGCGCGCTGACGCCGGAGAATTTCACCGGCAGCCACATCAATTACGGCGTGCGCGAGTTCGGCATGGCGGCCATCATGAACGGCCTCGCCCTGCACGGCGGCTATCTGCCCTATGGCGGCACCTTTCTGGTGTTCTCCGACTATGCGCGCCCGGCCATCCGCCTCGGCGCACTGATGGGAACCCATGTCACCTATGTGCTGACCCACGACTCGATCGGCCTCGGCGAAGACGGTCCGACCCACCAGCCGGTGGAGCATCTGGCGGCACTGCGGGCGATCCCCGGCCTCAAGGTCTATCGCCCGGCCGATCCCGTCGAAGCGCTTGAGTGCTGGTACGATGCCGTGAGCGGCAAGGGGCCGAGCGCACTGGTCGCCTCCCGTCAGGCGGTGCCGCAGGTGCGGCGCGATCCCGCCACGGCGGTGCAGCCGTTCCGGGGCGCCTACGTGCTGAAGGAGGCCGAAGGCGGCCGCGACATCACGCTGCTCGCCACCGGCACGGAAGTGAGCCTTGCCGTCAGCGTGGCCGAGGCCCTTGCGGGGGAAGGCATCCGCGCGGCCGTGGTGTCGATGCCGAGCTGGGAGCGCTTCGAAGAGCAGGATGCCGCCTACAAGGCCGCCGTGCTGGGCAACGCGCCGCGTCTCGCCATCGAGGCGGCGGAGCCTTTCGGCTGGACACGCTATGTGGCGCGCGAAGATGATGTGTGCGGCGTGCGCGGCTTCGGTCTGTCCGCGCCGGCCGGTGAACTTTACCGCCATTTCGGTCTGACGGTTGAGGCGATCGTGCCGAAGGCGCGCGCGCTGGCCGGTCGCTGACAGCCCGGAACGGCATCGCAGGACGTAACGGAGGAAGGCCGCGGCCATGGTCTCGAAGCTCGATCGACTGCGCGAAATGAGCATCGTTGTCGCCGATACCGGCGATATCGATGCTGTCAGCCAGCTGAAGCCGGTGGATTGCACCACCAACCCGACGCTGGTGCTGAAGGCTGTGAGCCTGCCGCGCTTTGCCGAAACGCTCGACGAGGCGGTGAGCTGGGGCCGCGCGCAGTCCGGCACGCCGCAGGCCGTCGCCGCGGCGGTGGCTGACCGGCTGGCGGTCTCGGTCGGTGCGGCGCTGACGGCGCTGGTGCCCGGCCGGGTTTCCACTGAGGTCGATGCGGATCTCTCGTTCGATACCGCAGCCACCATCGACAAGGCCCGCGCCGTGATCGCCGCCTACGGCGCACGCGGCATCGGTCGCGAGCGCATCCTGATCAAGATCGCGGCGACCTGGGAGGGTATCCGCGCGGCTGAAGTGCTGCAGCGGGAAGGCATCGACTGCAATCTGACGCTGATCTTCTCCCGGCTTCAGGCCATTGCGGCGGCAGATGCCGGTGCGTTCCTGATCTCGCCGTTCGTCGGCCGCATCCTTGACTGGTATGTGAAGTCGACCGGCAAGACCTATACCGCGGAAGACGATCCCGGGGTGCAGTCGGTCCGCGACATCTATGCCTATTTCAAGGCGCACGATATCCGCACCGTCGTCATGGCGGCCTCGTTCCGCAACCCGGGCGAGATCGAAGCGCTGGCCGGCTGCGACCGGCTGACGATCTCGCCGGCGTTGCTGGAAACGCTGGGGGCCGATCAGGGGCCGCTGCCGCGCCGGCTTTCGCCGGAGACGGTTGTCGAGCCTCCGCCGCGCATCGTGCTCGACGAGCGCGCATTCCGCTGGGGCATGAACGAGGATGCCATGGCGACCGAAAAGCTGGCGGAAGGCATTCGCCAGTTCGCCCGCGATCTTGCAACGTTGCGGGCGCTGGTCGCCGGCCGGCTGGCGGAGTGACCCGTCCGGCTTGCCAAAGGCCTCCGGATCGGTTTCGTTAGTCTGCGCCCGGCCGACCCTTCGGCCGGGCGTTTTCATTGCCGGGTGGTCCGGCGGTTCGGGCAGGCGGAGACCATTGCGCCGCCGCCCAGTTTCGGCAGGGCGCAGGGTGTCCGCCCGCCGGCAGAGACGGTAGTCGAATCTCATGGAACTCGACAGGATCGAGGCCGCTGTTCAGGCCTTTGCGGAAGGCGAGCTGGTCGTCGTCGTGGACGACACCGATCGCGAGAACGAGGGCGATCTCATTCTGGCGGCCGCAACTGCGACCCCGGAAAAGATCGCCTTCATGATCCGCCATACCAGCGGCATCCTGTGCGTGCCGATGAACGGCGAGCGCGCGGCGGAACTGAATCTGGCCCCGATGGTGGCCCAGAATCTCGACCCGATGCGCACCGCTTTCACGGTGACGGTGGACTACAAGGTCGGCATGACGACCGGCATTTCCGCCGAGGAGCGCTGCAACACGGCCCGCGCTCTGGCGAACCGCAACTGCATCGCCTCCGATTTTCTGCGCCCCGGCCACATTTTCCCGCTCATCGCCAAGCCCGGCGGGGTGCTGACGCGCTCCGGCCACACCGAAGCCGGCGTCGATCTCGCCCGCCTTGCCGGGCTGGAACCGCTTGCCGTGCTGTCCGAGATCGTCAACGACGACGGCACCGTGAAGCGGCTTCCGCAGCTGGTGCCGTTTGCCCGCGAGCACGGCCTCAGGATTATCTCGATCGAGGATCTGATCGCCTACCGCCTGCGCACCGAAAAGCTCGTTCATCGCGTCTCGGAAAGGGCCATGTCGATCGGCGGTCTGCCGGCGCAGGTCTTCGTCTATCGCTCGCCGTTCGAGCCGCTGGAGCATCTGGTGGCGGTGTTCGGCGACGTGAAGGATGCCGAAAAGGTGCCGTGCCGCATTCATCGCGAACAGCCGCTGGCGGACGTGTTCGGCGCCGGTGCCGGACGCGGCTGGGCCGAGCCGGCCATGGCGCGCATTCGCGCCGAGCGTCGCGGCGTTCTGATCTATCTGCGCGAGGCGCAGGCCGAAACCGCCGACCATGAGCAGGCCGAGCCGGGACGCGACGGGGAGAAGCACTCCAGCGCCCTTGCCCGCATGAACCGGTGGCGCGAAATCGGCGCCGGTGCCCAGATTCTGCGCGATCTTGGCGTTCGGTCAATTTCCGTCATCGCCTCGTCGGAGCGCCAGTACGTCGGACTCGGCGGATTCGGCATCGAAATCGCCGAAACGATTCTGACAGAGGCGTGACACGACCTGTGGACGGGCCCGAAAGAGGCCCGTCCTTTCAACGTGTTGCGCAATTCGTGGGCACGCTGCCGCAAGTTTCTTCAAAACCCGTGTTGACAGGCATCCGGCAGCCCCTTATAAGCCGGGTCACTGACGGGGCGGCGCTGCCCGGCGCTGGACGCTGAAG
>NZ_DAISHT010000044.1:0-22277 GCF_036822375.1 Pseudoxanthobacter sp.
AGGACATGGGATCCTTCAGCAAATATATCGGCGGCTCGCCCTGCAACATGGCGGCGGGCACAGCGCGGCTGGGTCTGAAATCGGCGCTGATCACGCGCGTCGGCGACGAGCACATGGGCCGCTTCATCCGCGAGGAACTCGCCCGCGAGGGCGTGGATGTGCGCGGCGTTGCCACCGACCCGGACCGCCTGACCGCGCTGGTGCTGCTGGGCATCCGCGACGAAGATCACTATCCGCTGATTTTCTATCGCGAGAACTGCGCCGACATGGCGCTGTGCGAGGCGGATATCGATGCCGGGCTCATTGCCGAAGCCCGCTCGGTGGTGGCAACCGGCACCCACCTTTCGCACCCGCGCACCGAGGCCGCGGTGCTGAAGGCGCTGCGGCTGGCCCGCGCCGGGGGCGCGCGCACGGCGCTCGACATCGATTACCGCCCCAATCTGTGGGGCCTTGCCGGCCACGATGCCGGCGAGAGCCGCTTCATCGCCAGCCCCGCGGTGACTGCCAAGCTGCAGAGCCACCTGCATCTGTTCGACCTTATCGTCGGCACGGAGGAAGAGTTTCATATTGCCGGCGGTTCCACCGACACGATTGCGGCGCTGCGGGCGGTGCGGCAGCGCACCGCCGCCACGCTGGTCTGCAAGCGCGGGGCGGCGGGCGCGGTGGCTTTCGCCGGCGCGGTGCCGGACAGTCTGGATGCCGGCGAGAGCGGCCCGGGCTTTCCCGTCGAGGTCTTCAACGTGCTGGGGGCGGGCGACGGCTTCATGTCCGGCCTCATCCGCGGCTGGCTGGACGACGCGCCCTGGCCGGTGGCGCTGTCCTATGCCAATGCCTGCGGGGCCTTTGCGGTGAGCCGCCATGGCTGCACGCCGGCCTATCCCTCGCGCGAGGAACTGGATTTCTTTCTGAAGACGGGGGTGCGCCGCGCGGATCTGCGCAACGATGCGGCGCTGGACCAGCTGCACTGGGCCACCAACCGCCATGGCGACATCCGCGACATCCGTATCTTCGCCTTCGATCACCGCATGCAGCTTGAGGCGCTGCCGGGGGCGACGGCCGGCAGGATCGGCGCGTTCAAGGAACTCTGCCTGCAGGCGGCCCTGACGGTGGAGGCCGGGCGCGAGGGCTTCGGCATTCTGTGCGACGACCGTCTCGGCCGCCGGGCGCTGCACGCGGCGGCGGGCACGCGCCTCTGGCTGGGCCGGCCGGCGGAGCTGCCGGGCTCGCGGCCGCTGCAGCTTGAGGCCGAACTCGGCCCGGATTGCGGCGGGCTCGGCGAATGGCCGCTGGGGCAGGTGGTGAAGGTGCTGTGCTTCTGTCACCCCGATGACGACGCGGCCCTGATGGCCGGGCAGACGGCGACGGTGCAGCGCCTGTTCACTGCCGCCCGCCGCCACCGGCTGGAATTCCTGCTGGAGATCATCCCCTCCAGGGTCGGCCCGGTCGGCGACGACACGGTCGCCGCCCTCATCCGTCACTTCTACGCCGCCGGGGTGTTCCCGGACTGGTGGAAGCTGGAGCCGATGGCCGGCGAGGCCGCATGGCGGCAGGCCTGCAACGCGATCACCGACAACGATCCCCATGTGCGCGGCATCGTGGTGCTGGGTCTGGAGGCGCCGGAAGCGGTGCTGGCGGAGAGCTTCGCGGTGGCCGCCCGCTTTCCGCTGGTGAAAGGCTTCGCGGTCGGGCGCACCATCTTCGGCGCCGTGGCGAAAGCGTGGATGGCGGGCGCGTGCAGCGACGAGGCGGCGGTTGCCGACATGGTGGCGCGCTACGGCCGCCTCGTCGCTTTGTGGGACGAGGCCCGTGCCGCGGCGCGGGCGGCGGTGGCGGCGCAGTGAAGCCGGCCCCGGCGCGTGGCCGGGCCGGCAGGCAGCAGAAACCGGGCGGGTGCGGACGGATGCGCGAGGCGCGGCGCCGTCCCCCGCGGCAGGCGAGGCAGATCATGAGCCATCTTTTGCGAAAGCCCCTCGGCGAACGGGGGCTCGTCCACGACGTGACGCCGGAGAATGCCGGCTGGGGCTATGTCGGCTTTGCGCTGCATCGTCTGAAGGCGGGCGAGCGGGCGGAGGGCGCCACCGGCGGCCGCGAGGTCATTCTCGTGCTGGTGGAAGGGCGGGCCCGCGTGGCTGCCGCCGGGCGCGACTGGGGTGAGCTGGGCGGGCGCATGAGCGTGTTCGAGCGCACCCCGCCGCACAGCCTCTACCTGCCGCCGGCCGCCATCTGGCAGGCCGTGGCGACGACGGACTGCATCGTTGCCGTGTGTTCGGCCCCTTCCTCCGGCACCCACCCGGCCCGCCTTCTCGGACCGGACGGCATCGTCCTGACGCGGCGCGGGGAGGGGGCGAACACCCGCTTCATCCACAACATCGCCATGGAAGAGGCGGACGTGGCCGACAGCCTGCTGGTGACGGAGGTCTATACGCCCGCCGGCAACTGGTCGTCCTATCCCTCGCACCGCCACGACGAGGACGACTTCCCGCGCATCACCTATCTGGAAGAGACCTATTACATGCGGCTCAACCCGCCGCAGGGCTTCGCCTTCCAGCGTGTCTATTGCGAGGACGGCTCGCTCGACGAGACGATGTGCGTGAAGGACCACGATGTGACGCTGGTGCCCCGCGGCCACCACCCGTGCGGCACGCCCTATGGCTACGATCTCTATTATCTCAATGTCATGGCCGGTCCGCGCCGGGCATGGCGGTTCGTGGCCGACCCCGATCACGCGTGGCTGATGCAAAAGCGCTGAACGGCGTGCCGGAACGAAAAAGGCCCCCGCGGATCGTCGCGGGGGCCTTTTTCCGGTTGCGGGCCGGCTCAGGCGAAATAGCGCACCCGCAGGGCATCGATGGCCACCGCGATGAAGATCATGCAGCCGCCGATCATGCCGACATAGAACGACGGCACCGAGATGATGGCGAGACCGACCTGAATGACGGTGAGCAGCAGCACCCCGCCCAGCACGCCCACCACGTTGCCGCGTCCGCCGAACACCGACACGCCGCCGATGATGGGCGCTGCGATGGCATAGAGCAGGTAGCTTGAGCCCTGATTGGAGGTGATGGCCATCTGCCACGACGCCAGCAGGAAGCCCGCCAGCCCGGCGAGGAAGCCGGAGAGCGTGTAGGTCACGATCTTGACCCGGTCCACGCGGATGCCGGCCGAGCGCGAGGCGACCGGGTTGCCGCCGACGGCATAGATGCTGCGGCCGAGCACGGTGCGGCGCAGCAGCACGCTGATGGCCACCAGCGCCAGCACGAACACCAGCGGCATCACCGGCCAGCCGCCGGCAAAGGTGGCCTGCCCGATCCAGATATAGCCGTCGGACAGGTTGGTCAGCGTCTTGCCCTGCGTCAGCGCCAGCAGCGCACCCTGCAGGATGATCATCATCGACAGCGTCTCGATCAGCGACACCATCTTCAGCCGGGTGATGCACAGCCCGTTGAAAAAGCCGATCAGGGTGGCGACCGCGATGCCGGCAAGGGCGGCGATGACCCACGGCAGACCCAGTTCGGAATAGGCGAGCGCGCCGATCGCCGCCGAAAAACCGGCGTTGGCGGGAATGGAAAGGTCGATTTCCGCCACCAGCAGCGGCAGCGCCACCGCAAGGCCGAGCGTGCCCAGAACGGTCGCCTGCACCATCACGTTCTGCAGATTGAGCAGCGTGAGGAAGAACTCGTTGAAGGTGCCGAAGATGGCGACGAGCGCCACCAGCCAGATCCACACCACGTTGTGCAGAACCCAGCGCAGCGCCCGGCGGGCATCGGGCGCGCCGGGGCGCTGCCCGGTCTGCGGTCCGCTTTTGGTGCCGGCTTTGGGGGCGGCGAGAATGGTGTTGCTCATGTCGTTTCCTCCCGCTTTTTTTCGTCGCGGTGTCATCATGCCTGTGCCGCCCGCCGCAGCCGTTCGGACGAAATGGCATCGCCGGTCAGCGTCTCGCGGATTGCGCCATGCTCGAAGATGCAGACCCGGTCGGCCGCGCGCACCAGCTCGTCGGTGTCGGTGGAGACCAGAATGACGGCCACACCGCTGCGGGCGAGGGCGTCGATGATGCGCAGCACGTCCTGCTTGACGCCGATGTCGATGCCGCGCGTCGGCTCGTCGACGATGAGCAGCCGGGGTTCGGTCGCCAGCACGCGGCCAAGGCAGACCTTCTGCTGGTTGCCGCCGCTCAGCGTGTCGACGGCGGCCTCCGGTCCCGGGGCCTTGATGCCCATGGCGCGGAAATAGCGCTCCACCACGGCCGCCTCGGCGGCCATATCCACGAAACCGGCGTGGCTGCGGGCACTGAGCGAGGACAGCGCGATATTGCGGCCGATCGACATGGCGCCGACGGACCCTTCCCGCCGCCGGTCGTCGGAGAGATAGGCGATGCCGGCATCGAAGGCCTCGCGCGGGCTGCGCGGCAGCGCCGCCGGCCGGCCGCCGCCGAGCGCAATGGTGCCGGCCCGGGCCGGGTTGAGGCCGAAGACGGTGCGGGCCAGCTCCTTGGCGCCGGCGCCCGGCAGGCCGGTGAAGCCGACGATCTCGCCGGGGGCGATATCCAGCGTCTCCACGCGCACATGGGGGGCAACGATGCCGCGCAGTGCGACGTGCGGGGCCTTGCCGCCGTGGTCGGGCCGCTCGCGCTGGAACAGCGCAAGGCCGCGCCCCAGCACCAGCGCCGACAGCGCCTCGGAGGTGAGCGCGCCGACATCCTGCGAGCCGCCGGCCAGCGCGCCGTCGCGCAGCACCGAGACGGCATCGCAGATATCGAGGATCTCGTCGTTGTAGTGCGAGATGAAGATGAAGGTGACGCCTTCCGCCTTCAGCCGGCGCATGAAGCCGAACAGCACCTGCCGGTCGGCGTGGGTCAGCGCGGCGGTCGGCTCGTCCAGAATGATGACCTTGCCACCCGAGAACATCGCCCGCAGGATGTTGAGCTTGCGGCGTGCCACGGCATCGAGGCGGCCGGCGGGCGCGGCGGCATCGATGTCGCTGCCGGCCAGCATGCGGGCGGCTTCTGCCCTGAGGCGCTTCCAGTTCACAAAGCCGGCGCGGGCGGGCCAGATGCCCAGCATCAGGTTTTCGGCCGCCGACAGGTGGTCGATGATCATCGGTTCCTGGGTGACGAGGAAGACGCCGGCTTCTTCCATCGCCCGCACGTCCTCGTGGTCCAGCACCTGCCCGTCGAGGCGCAGCGTGCCGCTGCTGGCACGGTGCTGGCCGGAGATGATGCCGACCAGCGTGCTCTTGCCGGCGCCGTTCTCGCCCAGCAGGCCGTGGATGGTGCCGCGGCGCACCGACAGCGAGACACCGCGCAGGGCCTGCACGGCGCCATAGGATTTGCTGAGATTTTCCACGCTGAGGATGATGTCGTCATCGCCGCGTGGTGCCGGGTGGTGGTGCAGCATCGGTCATGCTCCTCAGGGCCGCGCCGGGAAACCGGCGGCGGCGGGCGCAGCCTGCGCCCGCGCGGACAATGGAGGCAGGCGCCGGGTTCCGCACGGGAACCCGGCGCCCGGCCGCAGCGCGCCGTCAGGGGGGGAGGGACGCCCGGCGGCCGGTGCCTTTCGGGCCGGCCGCCGGCGGCTCTGCGGCCGGGCCGGTCAGGTGTAGGGAATGCCCCACTTCTTCTCCGCCACGGTGCCCCAGTGCCGCGGATCGCTGGCGTTGGTGCCGTCGATGACGAAGGGCGGAATGATCATCGTCGGCCCGGTCTTGCCGGCCACGATGTCGGCCTTCTCCCAGAAATAGTCCTTGTTTTCGTAGGGGCCGATGGGCACCGGCTCGCCCTTCATGGCGTATTTGCCGAGCATCTCGACCGCGATCTGGCCGTAGGCGATGGGGTCCTGCGACACGCAGGCATCCATGAAGCCGTTCTGGATCCACTCCAGCGCGATCGGCTCGCCGTCGATGTTGACGAAGATGACGTGGCCGTCTTCGCCGACCTTCTTCCAGCGGCCCTTCTGCTGCAGGGCGGTGACGATGCCGCGCGAGGGCGAGTCGCTCGGGGCGTGGACGGCATCCAGTTCCGGGTGTTCGGCGAGGGTCGCCAGAGTGACCGACAGCATCTGTTCCAGCTGGCCTTCGGTCGGCCGGGCGAGATATTTGATGTCCGGGTACTTGGCAAACTCGGCGTCCATGCCCTCCTTGCGCAGGCGCCAGGCGACGGAGGCCAGCGCGCCGTAGCAGTTCAGCACGGTGCCGGTCGGCCGGCCGTACTTCTTGATCAGGCGATTGATGATCTCTCTGGCCGCCATCTCGCCGCCAAGGCGGTTGTCGAAGCTGACGGTGATGGCCACGTCGCCGCCGTCGGCCGGCGTATCGATGATGCCGACCGGGATCTTGCGCTGGTTATAGCGGCGGATGGCGCTGACGATGGCCTGACTGTCGATGGGATCGGAAACGATCGCCTGCGGATTCGACAGCATCAGGCTCTGCCACTGCTCAAGCTGGCGGGTGTTGTCGAAATTGGCGTTGGTGGCCTGAAAGCGCCACTTGTTGGCCTGCACCGCGCGCTTCACCGCTTCTTCCTGAATGACGAAGAAGTAGTAGTCGAGGCTCTTGTTGGAGTAGGGCACGAACGGGGTGTCGGCCGCAAAGGCCGGGCCGGCCATGGTGGCGCCGAGCCCCAGCGCGACCCCGCCGAGGCCGAGCGCCGCGCCGCCGGCGAGCACGCCGCGACGGGTTAAACCGCTTGAACGGGTCATAGTCTCTTTCCTCCCAAAGCGTTCTTATTTTTGATAGTAATACTACATTGGCCGCGATTCTGTCAACGATCTTCTTTCGTCTTTGCGGGGGCGGGGTAGTCTCCCTGGCGGTGATTTTCCGCGCGGAGCGACGAAAATGGCGGGCGTGGCCAGTGCGGAAGAGTTTCTCTCGCGACACGCAGCCGGAGGTTGCCTGACTGAAGCTAGAATAGTTTTACTAGTTCAGCGCATCGAAACGTAGGAGGTGCCGTCGAACCGGCCAACCACCATGCCGGCGGCCTCGCGGGTGAAGAGGCCGTTCTCGACCACGCCCGGAATCCGGTTCAGCGCGATTTCAAGGGCTTCCGGCTCCGGGATGGTGCCGCAGCGGCAGTCGAGGATGAAGTTGCCGCTGTCGGTGACCACCGGCTGGCCGTCGCGCAGCCGCCGGGCGATGGGCGCCCCGGCGACGCCATGGGCGGCGAGGGTGTCGGCGATCATGCGTTCGGTCTGCTTCCAGGCGAACTGCACCACCTCCACCGGCAGCGGAAAGGCGCCGAGGCGGTCGCGGATCTTGCTCTCGTCGCAGATGCAGATCATGCGCTGCGAGGCGTGGGCGACGATCTTCTCCCACAGCAGGCAGGCGCCGCCGCCCTTGATCATGCGGAACTGCCGGTCGACCTCGTCCGGCCCGTCGACGGTGAGATCGATAGGGCCGATGTCGTTGGGATCGGTGATCTGAATACCGACCTCGCGGGCCACGTCGTTGGTGGCGCGCGAGGTGGTGGTGCAGGTCAGCTTCAGGCCGGCGGCGACATGCCGGCCCAGCTCGCGCACGAAGAAATGCGAGGTGGTGCCGGAGCCGAGGCCGAGTTTCATGCCGTCGCGCACGAATTCCTCGATCACCCGCCTGCCGGCGACCTTCTTGGCTTCGTCCTGTGCGCTCATGGGGTCCTCCGTGTTGTCGCGTGTTGTTCTGCGGGGCGGGCCGGACAAGCCGCTCCCGTGCGGCGCCGCGGCCGGCCGCGGTGCCGTTCATGGATGTGCCGGGTCGGGCAGGCCGGCGGGGCGCTCGGTCCGCCGTCAGATCTTGTCGGTCTGCCAGGAATCGAGGGCGGGCAACTGGTCCGGGAACTCGCTGCCGGCGATGACGGCGATGGCCGTCACCAGCATGTTGATGACGAGGTGGTGATTGAGGCGCGAGGCAAGCGGCGTCATCAGCTCGGTGCGGTCATAGGGCAGCACCGCGATGACGACATCGGAGACGCGGGCGAGCGGACTGTCGGCGGCCGCCACCGACACCACCCGCGCCCCGCCGGCCCGTGCGGCAATGGCCACCTCCACCATCTGCTTGGTGTGACCGGATTGCGAGAAGATCAGTGCCACCTCGCCGGGCCGCGCGCTTTCGGCGTGCATCCACTGCTTCTTGCCGCCGAGCAGGGCCTGACAGCGCAGCCCGAGGCGCTGGAACTTGTGCTCGGCATCGAGCGCCGTGACCTCCGAGATGCCGGTGGCATAGATGCCGGTCCACGTGGCGGCGTGGAGCAGCCGGGCGCCGTCCTCCACCTGCTGCGGCAGCATGTCTTCCAGCAGACGCTGAATGGCGTTGAGCGAGTTGCGGCAGGTCTTGCGGACGATGTTGTCGATGCTGTCGCCGGGAACGATCTGCTCATAGGCGAACGGCGCCGACGGCACGAGGCTCTGGGCCAGCGTGAGTTTGAAGTCCTGATAGCCCTCGAAGCCGAAGCGGCGGCAGAAGCGCATGATCGTGGGGTCGCTGACCGAACAGATCTGCGACAGCCGGGCCATGCTCATATGGATGACCTCGCCGGGCGAGGTGCTGACGAAGGCCGCCACGCGCTGTTCGGCGCTGCCCATCGCCGGCTGCTCCTGAAGAATACGCTGCAGCAGGCTTTCGCTCACCGGCTTCTCTCCCCCGTTCATTCGCCCGCTGCCGCCAGCCGCGGGCCGTGCTGCATCAGATCGCCGAGGCGCGTCAGGCGCCGGGCGGGGTGCACATCCACCAGAGCGCCGCCGCCCCACGGCACCACGAAGAACGGCACGCCGGCCGCCGTTGCGGTGGCCTTGTCGACGTTGGTGTCGCCGACATAGGCCCACGATCCCGGGGGCAGCGCCATGGCATCGGCCACCGCCAGCAGGTGGCGCGGATCGGGCTTGCAGGCCGGCACCGCATCGGCACCGAGGGCGACCGTGAACAGCCGGTCGAGATCGAGCAGCCGCAGCACCGCCTGCGTCAGGGCCTGCGGCTTGTTGGTGCAGATGCCGAGGCGGAAGCCGGCGGCATGGAGCTGCTCCAGATCCTCGCGCACATGAGCATAGAACCGGGTGTGTTCGG
The DNA here is from genome assembly GCF_036822375.1 of Pseudoxanthobacter sp. Taxonomy (NCBI): domain Bacteria; kingdom Pseudomonadati; phylum Pseudomonadota; class Alphaproteobacteria; order Hyphomicrobiales; family Segnochrobactraceae; genus Pseudoxanthobacter; species Pseudoxanthobacter sp. The sequence goes on from NZ_DAISHT010000044.1 coordinate 9,028, forward strand.
CCGGCCGTTCGGCATAGTTGCGGATGTAGCCGTCGGTCGCCGCTGTCACGGCGGCCTCGTCGTCGGGCAGGCCGAGATCGCTCATGATATCGCCCAGCAGCCGGCGCGGGCCGTTGCCGATGAAGCTTTCCACATAGTCGGTCTCAAGCTGCGGCCAGCCCTTTGCGGCGAAATGGCGGTTCACGGCCGCGGCGATATCCGGCGCGCTGTTGATGAGGGTGCCGTCGAGATCGAAGATCAGCGCGGAATAGGATGGCATGGCTCGGGCCTCGCTGGCGGCAGAAGGGGCGGGGTCAGGCATCCGGCCCGCCGTCGAACGGCGGCTGGCCGAGGGCGGCGAAGCTCTCCGCAAGCAGCGGATAAAGACCGCGGTAGAGCGTGCCGGCGCGGCCGAGAACGATGCCGGCGGCGGCATCCGGGTGCTCGCGGGTGAGATTGCGGCAGGTGGCGGCGGCGTGCGTCGCATCCGGCCAGACGCCGGCGCCGATGCCAGCCACGAGGGCTGCGCCGAAGGCGCCGCCTTCTGCGGCCCCCTCGGTCGTCACCACGTCGCAGCCGAAACGGTCGGCCTGCATCTGCCGCCACAGCGGCGCCCGCGCGCCGCCGCCGGAGGCCTTGACGATGGTGCCGGCAATGCCCGTCGCCTGCATCAGCCCGTACATGTCGGCCAGCGCATGAACCACGCCTTCCATCACGGCGCGCGTCAGGTCGGCGCGGCGGTGGCGGGCGGTGAGGCCGATGAAGGCGGCGCGGGCGGCGGGGTCCGGGTGGGGGCAGCGCTCGCCGTTGAGATAGGGCAGAAAAAGCAGGCCACGGGCGCCGGCCGGGCTCTGTGCGGCTTCCGCCATCAGGCTGTCAAAGTCCGGCAGCGGCCCGTCTTCGCCGGCCAGCGTCTGGCGGTACCAGCTGAGCGCCCCGCCGGCGAACAGCGACACTCCCATGCAGTGCCACTTGTCCGGCGCGACATTGCAGAACACCTGCAGGCGGCCGTCGGGGTTGTCGCGCGGCGTATCGAGCGCGGCGGCGACGATGCCGGCGGTGCCGATGGTGGTCTGCAGTTCGCCCGGTGCGATCACGCCCGAGCCGATGGTCTGGATGACGCTGTCGCCGCCGCCGCCGACCACCGGCACCCCGGCCGGCAGGCCGAACAGCGCCGCGCCGCGGGCATCGACGCGCCCCGAAACGACATGGGATTCGAAAGCCGGCGGCAGCAGGCCGGCATTGAGGCCGATGCGGTCGATGAGGCCGCCCGCCCAGCGCCGCGCCCGCACATCGAACAGGCCCGTGCCGGAGGCGTCCGACACCTCGGTGGCGAATTCGCCGGTCAGCCGGTAGCGCAGATAGTCCTTGGGGTTCAGCACATGGGCGAGGCGGGCGAACAGCGCCGGCTCGTGGTTTTTCATCCACAGGATCTTGCCGCCGGTATAGCCGACCAGCATGCGGTTGTTAGTGGCGGCCAGCAGCGCTTCAGGGCCGCCGGCGGCCGCCGTGATCGCCTCGCATTCGGCGCCGTTGCGCTGGTCGTTCCACAGGATGGCCGGGCGCAGCACGCGGCCGCCGGCATCGAGCGGCGTCAGGCCGTGCATCTGGCCGGACAGGCCGATGGCGATCAGCTCCACCGCGCCGGCCCGCGCCATAACGGCGGCGACGGCGCGGCGGGCGCCTTCGATCCACAGCTCCGGGTCCTGCTCGCTCCAGCCCGGGCGGGGCTGCGACAGGCCGTAGGTTGCCGTCTCCCCCGCCAGCACCCGGCCGGCGGGATCGAGCAGCAGCGCCTTGCAGCCGGAGGTGCCGATATCGATGCCGAGAAGCGCCGCCGTCATGGCTCAGGCCTCCACGCCGTGGTGCAGACGGACGTGCTTGAAGTTGAAATATTCCAGCAGCCCCTCGCGGCCGTGTTCGTAACCGACACCGCTCTGTTTGCGCCCGCCATAGGGCGCATTCATGATGCCGGCATCGACATTGTTCAGCGCCACATTGCCATAATCGAGCCCGGCGGAGAGCCGCTCGATCTCGGTCAGGTCGCGGGCATAGCCGTAGGCGGCAAGACCGTAGGGGGTGTCGTTGGCCGCCGCGATGGCCTCTTCCAGCGTATCGAACGGGGCGACGCCGACCAGCGGACCGAAGGTCTCCTCGCGCATCACCTGCATGTCCGGCGTGCAGTCGGCCACCACCGTCGGGCGGAAGAAGAAGCCGCGGGCGAATTCCGCGCCCTCCGGCGCCTGGCCGCCGGCCACGAGGCGGGCGCCCTTTGCCAGAGCGTCGGCGAGATGGGCGCGGGTCTTCTCCAGCGGCTCGGCCGAGGCCATGGCGCCGACATCGGCATCCGGCCGCTCCAGCCCGTTGCCGACGACGAGGCGGTCGGCCGCCTGCCCGAGTGCGGCGACGAAGGCGTCATAAAGCGGCCGGGCGACGTAGATGCGGTTAATCGCGATGCAGATCTGGCCCATGTTGCGGAAGCTGCGCCGTGCCGCACCCTTCACCGCGGCGGCGAGGTCGGCACTGGCCGTCACGATCAGCGGGCAGTTGCCGCCGAGTTCCAGCGACAGCCGCTTGATGGTGGGGCAGGTGTTCTGGATGTGCAGGCCGACGGCGCTCGACCCGGTAAAGGCGATCTTGTCCACCCCCGGATGGGCGACCAGCGCCTGACCCACCACCGAGCCCTTGCCGGTGACGACGTTGACGACGCCGGGCGGAATGCCGGCCTCCGCCACCTTCGCGGCAATGGCCAGCGCGGTGAAGGGCGTCAGCTCCGCCGGCTTGACGATGATGGTGCAGCCGGCGGCCAGACTGGCGCACAGCTTCCAGCCGACGAGTTCGGCCGGATAGTTCCACGGCGTGATGGCGCCGACCACCCCGACCGGCTCGCGCACGATCAGGCTGCGGAAGCCGGGCTGGTCGTTGGGCACGGTCTCGCCGTGAACCCGCGTCGCCTCCTCCGCATAGAAGTGGCAGGCCTCGGCAAGCTTGAGGATTTCGCCGCGCGCCTCGTTCAGCGGCTTACCCTGTTCCAGCGTCATGATGCGGGCCATGGCGCCGGCATCGGCGGCGATCAGGTCGCCGAGGCGGTGCAGTGCCTCGGCGCGGCGGCGGGGCACCTGCCGCGCCCACGGCCGGAACGCCCGGCGCGCCGCGGCAACCGCCGCCGCGATCTCGTCGCCGGTTGCCGCGGCAATGGTGCCGATCCGCTCGCCGGTCGCCGGATTGATCACCGGCAGGCGCGGACCCGCGCCGGGGCGGAATTCGCCGTCGATGAACAGCGTGCCGTCAAGGGCGGAGAGGAGGGATGCGGGCATTGCGGGCGGTTCCGTCTGTCTCGGTGTCGGAGGTCAGAATATAGCAATACTACTATTCCGCAAGGCCCAAAAATCACCGTCCCGGATTGTGCCGACCCAGTGGCGCTCGCTGTCCGGTTGCCGGGCTGGCGCTGCAAGAGACGGAAATCAAAGCGAAAGAATGGATTTTCAGCGCATATTGCGGTCGGATGCCGTCGCTTGCATCGCGACACAAACGGAGACGATCGGCGCGCCGGAAAGGGGCTTGACCGTCGCATTTCTATGTATGTAGTTTCACTATATACAACGGAGGAAATGCCCATGTTGCCCGATTCCCCCGCCGGGGCCCGCCTTGCCGGCCGTGTGTGGCGGCCGGAGATGGACGGTCCGTCGGTCGTCATCGTGCGCGGCGGTCAGGTGATCGACGTCACCGCGGCCGTGGTGTCGATGGCCGATTTTCTCGATGACGATCCCGCCGGCCGTTTCGACCGGCTGGACGGCGAGGTGCTCGGCCGGCCGGAAGATTTCGTGCTGGACCCGGCGGCCATGGGCGCCGGCGCCGACCGGCCGTGCCTGCTGGCGCCGTGCGACTTTCAGGCGCTGAAGGCCTGCGGCGTGACCTTCGCACAGAGCATGATCGAGCGTGTCATCGACGAGCGCACGGCAGGCGATCCCTCCCGCGCCGCCGATCTGCGCCGCCGCATCGGCGCACTCATCGGCGGCAATCTGGCCAGCGTCCATGCCGGCTCCGAGGCCGCCGCCGCGGTGAAGGCGGCGCTGGTGAAGGAGGGGCTGTGGTCGCAATATCTGGAAGTCGGCATCGGGCCGGATGCGGAGGTGTTCACCAAGTCGCAGCCGATGTCGGCGGTGGGCCACGGCGCCGAAGTCGGTGTCAACCGCATCTCCGCCTGGAACAATCCTGAACCGGAAGTGGTGCTTGCGGTGTCGTCGGCCGGTGCCATCGTCGGCGCCACGCTCGGCAACGACGTCAACCTGCGCGATGTGGAAGGCCGTTCTGCCCTGCTGCTCGGCAAGGCCAAGGACAACAACGCCTCCTGCGCCGTCGGCCCGTTCATCCGCCTGTTCGACGACGGCTTCACGCTGGCCGATCTTGAGGTCGCCGAACTCAGCATGAAAGTGACGGGCCGCGACGGCTTTACCATGACCGGCCGCTCCAACATGGCCGAGATCAGCCGCCGGCCGGCCGAACTGGTGGCGCAGACCATCAATGCCAGCCACCACTATCCCGATGGCTTCATGCTGTTTCTCGGCACCATGTTCGCCCCGACGCAGGACCGCGCCGAGGCCGGCAGCGGCTTCACCCATAAACCCGGCGATGTGGTGGAGATTGCCACCCCGCTGCTCGGCACCCTGCGCAACACCGTCACCTACAGCGACAGCGCCCCGCCCTGGCGCTTCGGCACCCGGGCGCTGATGCGCAATCTGGCCCGGCGGGGGCTCATCGGATGACCGCACCGCGGCTGGTTGTCACCGATCAGGCGTTTGGCAACGTGCGCCACGAGCAGGCGGCGGCGGTTGCAGCCGGCGCCGTGTTCAGCGAGCACTTCTGCCGCACGGAAGCCGAAACGCTGGCGGCCGTGCGCGGTGCGCAGGCGGTGCTGAACAACTTTGCCCCGATGACGCGGCCGGTGCTGGCCGCGCTGGCGCCGGGCGCCACCGTGGTGCGCTATGGCGTCGGCGTGGATAATGTCGATCTGGCGGCGGCGCGCGATCTGGGCGTGCGTGTCTGCAACGTGCCGGACTACGGCGTCGAGGAGGTGGCCGACCACGCCGCGGCGATGTCGCTGGCGCTTGCCCGCCGCCTCGGCCGCTTCGATGCCGGCGTGCGCGCCGGCGTCTGGAAGATCACGGCGCTGGCCGGCGCGCTGCCGTCGCTGCGCGGCATGACGGTGGGCGTGATCGGCATGGGACGCATTGCGCAGGCCTATGCCCGGCGCATGGCGGGCTTCGGCTGTCGCCTCGTCGGCCACGATCCGTTCGTGTCCGACGACGACGCCCGGGCGCTGGGCATTGCGCCGATGAGCGGCGAGGCGGTGCTGTCGGCGGCGGATATCCTGTCGCTGCATCTGCCGCTGACGGCGGCGACGCGCCATTTTCTGGATGGCGCGGCCATTGCCCGGTTGCCGCAGGGCGCCATCGTCATCAACGCCGCGCGCGGCGGGCTGATCGACGAGGAGGCGCTGGCGCAGGCGCTGCACGCTGGCCGGCTGGCGGGGGCGGGGCTCGATACCTTCGAGGCCGAGCCGCTGCCGGCGGAATCGCCCCTGCGCACGGCCCCGAACGTGATGCTGTCGCCGCACGCGGCGTTTTATTCCGATGCCTCGGTGGATGCCCTGCAGCGGCTGGCCGCCGAGGAGGCGCTGCGCGCGCTGCGCGGCGAGCCGCTGCGCTGCGCGCTGACGTGAACCCTGCCGGCACGACCGCAACAAGACAGGGCGGGAGGAAAAGAGAGAGATGAGCGATCGCGAGACATTCGACCTCACGGGCCGGCTGGCACTGGTCACCGGCGCCGGGCAGGGGATCGGCGCCGCCATTGCGCGGGCGCTGGCTGAAGCCGGGGCCGAGGTGGTGTGCACCGACAGGGATGCCGGCCGTGCCGCGGAAACCGCCGCCGGGCTGGAGGCCGCCGGCTGCCGCGCCCGCAGCGCCGGGCTGGATGTGACCGACAGCGCCGGCATCGATGCGCTCGCGGCCCGGCTGCCGCCGCTCGACGTGCTGGTGTGCAATGCCGGTGTCGTCTCCAACATCCCGGCCGAGGACATGACGGATGCCGAATGGCAGCACGTCATCGATGTCAACCTCACCGGCGTGTTCCGCACCTGCCGCGGCTTCGGCCGGCGGATGCTGGCGGCGGGGCGCGGCTCGATCGTCAACATCGGTTCGATGTCGGCGGAGATCGTCAACACCCCGCAGCCGCAGTGCCACTACAACGCCTCCAAGGCCGGCGTGCACCACCTGACGCGCTCGCTGGCGGTGGAGTGGGCGAGACGCGGGGTGCGCGTCAATGCCGTGGCGCCGACCTATATCGAAACTCCGCTGCTGACGACGCTGGAAGCCCAGCCCGGCCTGATCGACCGCTGGCTGGACCTGACGCCGATGGGCCGCATGGGCAAGCCGCACGAGATTGCTGCGGTGGTGCGCTTCCTCGCCTGCGATGCTTCCAGCCTGCTGACCGGCGCCATCGTGCGCGCCGACGGCGGCTATACCTGTCTGTGAGGAGCGGCACGATGGCCGAAGCTCTGGTTCTGGAACGGCCGCGGGTGCTGAGCCTGCGCGACATCGACCTGCCCTGCGCCATGGGGCCCGACGACGTGCGCATCCGCATGGAGGTGGTCGGCATCTGCGGCAGCGACATCCATTACTACCGTCACGGCCGCATCGGGCCCTTTGTGGTGGAGGCGCCGATGGTGCTGGGCCACGAAGGCGCCGGCACGGTGATCGCCGCCGGCGGGCGGGTGCGCCACCTGAAGCCCGGCGACCGGGTGTGCATCGAACCGGGCATTCCGGATTTCAGCAGCCGCGCCAGCCGCATCGGGCTCTACAATCTCGACCCGGCGCTCACCTTCTGGGCCACGCCGCCGGTTCACGGCTGCCTGACGCCGGAAGTCGTGCACCCGGCCTCGCTGTGCTACCGGCTGCCGGAGGCCGTCAGTCAGGCCGAGGGCGCCATGGTGGAACCGCTCGCCGTGGGCCTGCAGGCGGTGCACAAGGCAGGCGTTGCCGCCGGCGACGTGGCGCTGGTGCTCGGCGCCGGGCCGATCGGCATTCTGGTGGCGCTGTCGGCACTGGCCGGCGGCTGTGCGCGGGTGCTGATCTACGATCCGGCGGCCGCAAAGATGGCGGTTGCCACCCGCTATGCCGGCATCGAGGCGGTGACCGCGGCACCCGGCGATATTGCCGGCTTCGTGCAGGCGGCGACCGCGGGCTGGGGTGTCGATCTGGTGTTTGAATGCTCCGGCGCGGCGCCCGCCTATGACGTGGCGGCCCCGTGCCTGCGGCCCGGCGGCACGCTCGTGTGCGTGGGCATGGCATCTGCGCCGGTGGCGCTGGATATCGTGGCGCTGATCGTCAGGGAAATCCGCATCGTCACGGTGTTCCGCTATGCCAACGTCTACGACCGGGCCATTGCGCTGATGGCCGGCGGCCGCATCGACGTGAAGCCGCTGATTTCCGCCACCTACGACTTTGCCGACAGCATCGCCGCATTCGGCCGCGCCGATGCGGCGCACCCGGATGACGTGAAGATCCAGATCCGCCTGCCGGGCTGACCGGCCGGCCCGCCCCTTCGGTCGTTGCGCCCGATCGCCCTTCGGCACGCCCGATCCGCTGCCGCGACCGCCACCTGCCCGCCCCGCGCGCCAGCGCCGGGCGGGCCTTTTCGTTCAGTTTGCCGCCGTCACCGTGGGAATGCGCGGGGCGGCGTTTTTCTGCAGGCGCGAGGCGAGCACCGTCATCAGCGCCTGCGCCAGACACATCGGCGCGGCGAGCGAGCGGGAGAAGGTGTATTCGTGCTCCGGCACGGCAAACAGCACCGCGGCCGACTTGGCGAGCGGCGAGAGGGTGCTGTCGGAAATGGCGATGACCGGAATGCCGGCCTTGCCGGCCTCCTCCACGATATTGACCACCTCTTTCGCATAGAAACGGAACGAGACGGCGAACAGCACGTCGCCCGGCCGCAGCGTGCGCGCCATGTGGGTGGCAAGCCCGCCGCCGGGATCGAGCAGCACCGTGCGCCGGCCCAGCATCGTCAGCACATAACGCACCAGATCGACCACCGGCGCGGAGCGCATCTGCCCGACGAGGTAGACCGTGTCGGCCGCCTCCAGCAGGTCGGCCGCGCGCGCGAGCTGCTCGGCCGTGATATCGGTCAGCATCTCCTGCAGCGCGGCGATGTCGCGGATGATGAGATCGCGCAGGAAACCCGCCTCGCTGCGGTCGGTTCGCGCGCTCAGCTCCTCCTCAAGCACCCGCACCCGCGCCTCGAAGCCCGGCGCGGTGGTGGCAAGACGCTTCTGGAACAGGCCCTGCAGCTCCTTGAAGCCGCGGTAACCCAGATATTGCGCAAAACGCACGAAGCTGGAGGCGTGGATCTCGCAGCGCTGGGCGATGGCATTGACCGACAGCACCGCAACGTCGTTGGGGTTCTGGGTGAGATAGGTGGAAATGCGCTGATAGGTGCGGCTCATGCCGTCATAGCGGTCGTGGATGAGGCGGATCAGGGCCTCGTAATCCTGCGGGCTTTCAAAATCGGGCTCCGCGCGGGCCGGGTTCGGGGCTTCACCGGTGGCGCCGGTTTGCCCGGTCTTATCGTTGTCGCCGGTCTTGGTCATGGCAGGGGCTTTCGCTGGCGGGCGGGATTTGCGGACCCGGCCGTCTTGCAATGAATGTTGCATGATGGGCCGCTTTGAAGCGATTACAAGACCTGTCGGCCAGCCAAATTGCCGCTGCGGACGTGCGCAGGTTGCGAAAAAGCACGCAAAGCGGGTATCTGGCGTCGCATTTCGATACCCCCGGTGCGGTGCGGCGGCGCCGGACACTTTTTCGCCACCGTGCGTGCAATGACTATTGCATAATATCGATACTGGGAATAACCTCTGCACAGGTTCCGGGGCAACACGCGCCCGCTGAAGAGGCCGGCCGGAACCGCAGACAAAAAGCAATCGGGCCGGTCCGCGGTCCGTTGGGGAGGCAGGCGGGAAGGGATGGCCCCACGGGCCCGGTCCTTTCCCGGTGTGCGCGGCGCCGGCAGCAGGCCCGGTGCCGACGGGGCCGGCCGTGGCCGGCGTTCCTCCGGACAACATGGGTCTGACCCATCGCGTGGCCGCGCTTTCCGGTGCGGCCCGGCAGGCGGGCGTGCGCGCGGTGTGCGGCGTCCGGCGCGGGACCGCAGCACGAAGCCGGAAGCGCAACGGTCTTCCGGCTCTGAAAAACGTAACAAAAACAAAACCCTGAGGAAATGCCATGAGGAAGCTTCTGATCGGCGCGGCGGTCTCGGTGCTGATGACCATGCCGGCGCACGCGGAAAAGATCGGCGTCGCCATGTCGCTGTTCGACGACAATTTCCTGACCGTGCTGCGCCACAACATGCAGGACTATGCCAAGACGCAGGACGGCGTGACCCTGCAGGTGGAAGACGCGCAGGGCGATATTTCCCGCCAGCAGAGCCAGATCGAGAACTTCATCGCCTCCGGCGTCGACGGCATCGTGGTGATGCTGGTGGATGCCGATTCCGGCCCGGCCATTTCCGCCCTCGCCGACAAGGCGGGCGTGCCGCTGGTGTTCGTCAACATGGCGCCGACCGGCGTCGACAGCCTGCCCGCCAAGCAGGCCTGGGTCGGCTCCGACGAGGAGCAGGCCGGCCGTCTTGAGACCGAAGAGGTCTGCAAGCTGATGGGCGGCAAGGGCGAGGCCGTCATTCTCATGGGGCAGCTCGGTACCACCGGCCAGCGCGGCCGCACCAAGGCCACCCACGAGGTGCTGGCGAGCGACAAGTGCAAGGGCATCAAGGTGCTGGACGAGCAGAGCGCCAACTGGATGCGCACGCCCGCCATGGACCTGATGACCAACTGGATTTCCTCCGGCCTGAAGCCCAACGCGGTGATCGCCAACAATGACGAGATGGCGCTGGGTGCGGTGCAGGCACTGCGTGCCGCCGGCATTCCCAAGGGCGAAGTGATCGTGGCCGGCGTCGATGCCACCAAGGACGGCCAGGCCGCCGTGGAGAGCGGCGACATGGCGGTGACGGTGTTCCAGAACGCCAAGGGACAGGGCACCGGCGCCATCGACGCGGTGCTCGACATCGCCCGCGGCAAGCCGGTGGAGAAGAAGAACTTCATCCCCTTCGAGCTCGTCACCAAGGAAAACCTCGCGCAGTACACCGCCGCGAACTGAACGCGGGCGGGCCGGCGGGCTCAGCGGCCCGGCCGGCCCGCCGGTTCAGCCGAGGGAGCGAAGGGAGGAAGGACATGCTGACCCGGACCGAGCCGCAGCCGCCTGCGGCGCCGCGCGGCCAGCGCGCCGGCGACCTGTTGCGCGTGGAGGGCATCCGCAAGGCCTTTCCCGGCGTTCTGGCGCTGGACGATGTGCGCTTCACCCTGCGTGCCGGCACGGTGCACGCGCTGATGGGGGAGAACGGCGCCGGTAAATCGACGCTGATGAAGATCATCGCCGGCATTCAGGAGCCCGACGAGGGCACCATCCACCTGCGCGGCGAGCGCGTGCGGCTGACCTCGCCGCTGGACGCGCTGGAACGCGGCATTGCCATGATCCATCAGGAACTGAACCTGATGGGGCCGATGACGGTGGCGGAGAACATCTGGATCCGCCGCGAGCCGAGAAATGTCCTCGGCCTGATCGACCATGCCGCCATGCGCCGCAACACGCAGGCGCTGTTCGACCGCCTGAAGATCGACATCGATCCGGCGGCCAGCGTGGAGGACCTGTCGGTCGCCGCGCGCCAGATGATCGAGATCGCCCGCGCCGTGTCCTATGACAGCGACGTGCTGATCATGGATGAGCCGACGAGTGCGCTGACGGAATCGGAAGTCGCCCATCTGTTCGACATCATCCGCGACCTGCGCGCGCACGGCATCGGCATCGTCTACATCACCCACAAGATGAACGAGCTGTTCGAGATCGCCGACGAGTTCTCGGTGTTCCGCGACGGCCGCTATATCGGCACGCATCTCAGTTCCGCAGTCACGCGCGACGACATCATCCGCATGATGGTCGGGCGCGAGATCACCAATATGTTCCCCAAGGAGACGGTGCCGATCGGCGACGTGGTGCTGTCGGTGCGCAACCTGACGCTGGCCGGCGTGTTCGAGGACGTGAGCTTCGACGTGCACGCCGGCGAGATTCTGGGCTTCGCCGGTCTGGTGGGGTCCGGGCGCTCCAACGTGGCGGAGACGATTTTCGGCGTGACGCCGGCAACCGCCGGCGAGATCCGCGTTGCCGGCGAGGCCGTGCGCGTCGGCTCGCCGCATCAGGCGATGAAGCTCGGCATGGCGCTGCTGACCGAGGACCGCAAGGAGACCGGCTGTTTCCTGATGCTGGATATCCTTGAAAACATGCAGATGGCGGTGCTGCGCGACAGCGACCATGTGCGGTTCGGCTTCGTGGAGGAAAAGGCCATCAGCGCGCGCTGCGAGGAGATGGTCGACCTGCTGCGCATCAAGACGCCGTCGCTCGATCAGAAGATCGGCAACCTTTCCGGCGGCAACCAGCAGAAGGTGCTGATTGCGCGCTGGCTGCTGACCGGGCCGCGCATTCTCATCCTCGACGAGCCGACCCGCGGCATCGATGTCGGCGCCAAGGCGGAGATCCACCGCCTCATCTCGGCGCTGGCCGGCAAGGGCGTCGCCATCATCATGATCAGTTCCGAACTGCCGGAAATCCTCGGCATGAGCGACCGCGTGCTGGTGATGCACGAGGGCCATGCCACGGGAATTCTCGACCGCAGCGAAGCCGATCAGGTGCGCATCATGGAGCTGGCGGCCCGCTGAGCGGGCCCGGCCGGCGCCTGCAACGCAACACATCACCAGCAGCGGCCCGCGATCCGCCCGGCAAAGGCAGGCGGGAACAGGCAGAAGACCGGCACGGCCCGCCCGCATGAGGGCCGGGCGGCAGACCGGCACAGGCAGCGGCCCCGCGGAGGAGACGACAAATGGACAATGCCACGATCACCGGCACGAAGGCCGCCGCGCAGATGGCGCCGGCGCAATCCTCCGCGGCGCCGGGCAGAGCCCGCAGCCGCTTCCGCGCGCCGCCGGAACTCAACATCCTGACCGTGCTGGTCGGCGTCGCGCTGGTTTTCGAGGTGCTCGGCTGGCTCACGCAGGGCCAGAGCTTTCTGATGAACTCCCAGCGCCTCACCATCATGATCCTGCAGGTCTCGGTGGTCGGCATCATCGCCATCGGCGTCACACAGGTCATCATCACCGGCGGCATCGACCTGTCGTCCGGCTCGGTCGTGGCCATGACGGCGATGATTTCCATGAGCTTTGCGCAGGTCAGCTCCTATGCCTCGGCCGTCTATCCGGCCCTGACCGACCTGCCGGTGATCGTGCCGGTGGCCGTCGGGCTGCTCATCGGGCTGGCGGCCGGCCTCATCAACGGGGCGCTCATCGCCTATACCGGCATTCCCGCCTTCATCGCCACGCTGGGCGTGATGGTTTCGGCCCGCGGCATCGCCAAGTGGTATACCAACGGCAAGCCGATCTCGTTCCCCACCTCGTCGTTCGCGGCCATCGGTTCCGGCGTCTGGCCGGTGGTGATCTTCCTTGTGGTGGCGGCCATCTTCCATGTGGCGCTGCGCTACACCCGCTATGGCAAGTTCACTTATGCCATCGGTGCCAACCGGCAGGCTGCGCGCGTTTCCGGCATCAACGTGCAGACCCACCTCATCAAGGTCTACGCCATCGCCGGCCTGCTTTCCGGCCTCGCCGGCATCGTCGCCGCCGCCCGTGCGCAGACCGCACAGTCGGGCATGGGTGCGATGTATGAGCTCGATGCCATCGCGGCGGCGGTCATCGGCGGCACCTCGCTGGCGGGCGGCGTCGGGCGCATCGGCGGCACGGTGATCGGCATGCTGATCCTCGGCCTCATGACCTCCGGCTTCACCTTCCTGCGCATCGATGCCTTCTATCAGGAGATCGTGAAGGGCGTGATCATCGTCGCCGCGGTGGTGGTGGACGTCTATCGCCAGCGCCGCCGCGGCCGGGTGCTCTGAGCACGCCGGCCGGCTGGGCACCGGAACCGGTCACGGGCGTCCGCCGCAGCGCGGGCGCCCGTTTGCGTTTGTGCTGCAGACCGGCTGGGCGTAACAGGGGATCTTATTGACGCGCGACTTGCCGGTCACGCATCATGCGGTCATGGCCTCTGACGATATGGACGACGTCTTCTCCGCTCTCGCTCATCGGCTGCGCGCCCGCGGCGGGCTGACGCTGTGCGACC
>NZ_DAISHT010000045.1:0-17611 GCF_036822375.1 Pseudoxanthobacter sp.
TCACCGGCGACCTGACGCTGCACGGCGTGACCAAGCCGGTCACCCTCGACGCCACGTTCAACGGCGGCGGCGAGAACATGTTCAAGACCTACACCCTCGGCTTCAGCGCCAAGGGCGTGATCAAGCGCACCGAATTCGGCATCAAGACCTATGCCCCGGCCGTGGGCGATGACGTTTCGCTCATCATCTCGGCCGAATTCAGCAAGGTGCAGTAACCGGCTCCGCCGGCCGGCCTTCCCCGTCAGGGAAGGCCGGCCGGTTCTGCCGCGCCCCCGGAAGCGAAGAGGCTGCCATGCCCGCCACCAAGACCCGCGCGACAAAGACCCGCTACGACCGTGTCGCCATCGCCATCCACTGGCTGACGGCGCTGGCCATTCTTGCGCTGCTGGTCATGGGCTTCGTCATGACGTCGGCCCGGCCCGGATCGCCGCTGCAGTTCTCGCTGTTCCAGTGGCACAAGTCGGTCGGCATCACCGTTCTGGCGCTGACCGTGCTGCGGCTCGGCTGGCGGCTTTCGCACCGCGCCCCCGCGCTGCCCGATACCATGCCCGGGCTGGAGAAGCTGGCCGCGCATCTCGGCCATGTCGGCCTCTACGGCCTGCTGTTTGCCCTGCCGCTGTCCGGCTGGGCGGTGGTCTCCACCTCGCCGTTCAACATTCCGACCGTGCTCTACGGCCTCCTGCCGTGGCCGCATCTTGAGTTTCTGACCGCCTTTGCCCCCAAGGCCGCCATCAACCCCGTGGTGTCGGAAGCCCATGAACTGGCCGCGTGGCTGCTGATTGCTCTGCTTGTCGTTCACATTGCCGCGGCGCTGCGCCATCATTTCCTGATCCGCGACACCGTGCTGACGCGCATGCTGCCCCGCTTTGGATCGGAAACCCGATAATGAACACGTCCTTGCTCCGGCGCCCGCGCGCCCTCCGCCCGCTCATCCTCGCCACCGCGCTGGCCGGCGCGGCCGGCCTGGCCCTGCCGGCACAGGCGGCCGACTGGGTCGTCGATCCGGCTGCAAGCACCCTCGGCTTTTCCGGCGTGCAGTCGGGCGACGCCTTCAAGGGCACCTTCGGCAAGTGGACGGCCGAGATCAGCTTCGATCCGGCCGCCCCGGAGAAGGGCCACGCCAAAGTCACCATCGACGTGGCCAGCGCCAAGACCGGCGATGCCCAGAAGGATGGCGCGATGCCGGAGGCCGACTGGTTCGATGCCGCCAGCCATCCGCGCGCGGTGTTCGAGGCCCGGTCGTTCCGCGCCACCGGTGGCAATGCCTATGAGGCCGCCGGCACGCTGACCATCCGCGACACCAGCCACGACGTGACGCTGCCCGTGACCATCGCCATCGAAGGCGACAAGGCCCACGCCACCGGCAAGCTCACCCTCGTGCGCACCGATTACGGCGTCGGTCAGGGTGCATGGGCCAGCGACCAGTATGTCGGCGTCAATGTCGACGTGACGTTCGACATCACCGCCACCCGCAAGCCCTGAAGACGGGCCGGCCCGGCGCCCTCCCCCGCGCCTGCTGTCCGCCCCGTCCGCAACCCCGCCGGCGCCCGCTCCCCCGGGCCCGGCGGGCGTCGCATTTTCAGCACAGGCCGGGGCCGGTTCGGCGCCCTGAGGCCGGATCGGGCGAAAAAGCACACAAAACGAAGCTCTTAAGCGTTCTGGGTAGTAGACAAGACGGCTCAGGGTCCTAAAACTGCGCGCATCCGGCGGAGGCGGCCTGCCCGCGATCCGGCGGAATCACTCTACCGGATCATGTCTGCCATGCCGTCGGCCGGGCCCGTCCCCTGCCCGGCGCTGCGGCAGGCGATGTGCGATGCGTTTCGCGATGCGTTCAGGGCCGCACGATGAGGCAGCTGTCACCGGCCGTTGACGGCCTTTCCCTTGCCGCACCGGCAGACCCGCGCTATTTCGGCGCCCGCGTCGGGATCGCCCGCCGGCAGCCCGGCTTCGTGGAAGCGCTTCTGGCGGCAACCACCGCGGCCACCGGGCAGTTCCGCAGCCAGCGGATTCTGAACCGCTTTTCCAACGACCGCGGCCGGTTCGTGCTGCTCACCCTGCTGCTCTACCTGCATTTCGACGGCGACCCGCTCGACGCGCCGACCGGGTTCACCGTGGGACAGGTCAAGACGCTGTGTCAGGAGCAGGATATCTGCAGCTCCGGCCGCGCCACCGCGCTGCTGGCCGGCCTGCAGCTCATCGGCCTGCTGCACCGCCTGCCGGTCAGCGACCGGCGCATCACCCGCCTTGCCCCTTCCCGGCACCTGCACGATCTCTACCGTCAGCGCTGGCAGGCGATTTACGGCGCCCTCGCGCCGCTGGTGCCGTGGAGCGCTGCGGTGCAGCGGCTGCTGCCGCACGATGCCTTTCTGGGCGCCATGGCCTGCGAGATTGCCCGCCATTTTCTGGCCGGCTTCCGCGCCCTCGACGCCGCCCCGGAGCTGACCGCGCTGGCCGAGCGCGATGCCGGTCTGATCATTGCCTTTTCGCTGCTCCACGCCCGCCTCGGCGTGGACGATCCGGCCCACATGACGGTGGCGGAACTGGCGCGCCGCTTCGCGGTCTCGCGCGGGCATGTGCTGACGCTGCTGCGCACCGGCGAGGATTGCGGCCTCTTCATCCGCGACGGCGAAACCGGCCTGTTCAGCGGAACCGATGCGCTGGAAAACGCGCTGGCGAACTTCTTCGCCAACGCCTTCGTCCTGCAGGGCGAAGCGAGCCGGGCGGCGTTGATGGCTGTCGCCGGCCTGCCGGGCCTGCCGGAGCCCGGCGAGATCAGCACCCGCGGCTTTGCCTTGTGGGAAACCGCCGCGTCCTGAGCGCAGACAAGCGGCGCGCCTTCAGGCGCCGCCGCCAATCAGAATGCCCACGGCCAGCACCAGCAGGCCGCCCAGCACCACCTGCACCGTCGCCCGCCAGAACGGCGTTTCCATGTAGTGGTTCTGAATCCACACGATGGCCCACAGTTCCACGAACACCACCGCCAGAGCGATGCTCGTGGCAAGCCAGAAATGGGGAATGAGGTAGGGCAGCGCGTGGCCGAGCCCGCCCAGCGCCGTCATGACGCCGGAGGCCAGACCGCGCTTCCACGGCGCGCCGCGACCGGAGAGCTTGCCGTCGTCGTGGACCGCTTCGGTGAAGCCCATCGAGATGCCGGCACCGATCGAGGCCGACAGGCCGACGAGGAAAGTCGTCCACGGGTTCTGCGTGGCAAACGCCGTCGCGAAAATCGGCGCAAGGGTCGAGACAGAACCATCCATCAGGCCGGCCAGACCCGGCTGCACCCACGTCAGAATGAACTGCCGGCGCGCAACGTGGTCCTCCTCGCTGCGTTCGTCGGCACCGAGATAGCGGTCCGCCAGCGTGTCGGCGGTCTGCTGGTGGCCGGCTTCGGCCTCGGCCAGATCGCCCAGCAGCCGGCGGGTTTCCGCATCGCTCGTGCGGCCCGCGGCCAGATGGTAGAACTCGTTGGCCGCGCGCTCCATGTCGGCGGCCTCCTCGCGGATGCGTTCGAGGCTGAGGTTCTCCACCAGCCACACCGGCTTGCGGCTGTAAAAGTCGGCCACGTGCTCGCGCCGGATCGGCAGGATCAGGTCGCCGAAGCGGCGGCGATAGATGTCGATCAGCCGCCGGCGGTGTTCGTTCTCCTCTGCCGCCATGCCCTCAAACACCGCGGCCGTGCCCGGATATTCCGCCTTCAGCGTAGCGGCGTAGGTCTGGTAGATGCGCCCGTCCTCCTCCTCCGACGAGATGGCGAGGGCGAGAATCTCTTTCTCCGTGAGATCGGCAAAGCGGCGCTTTCCGCTAAACCAGGGACGTGCAGAACGAGACAGCATCGGACACCGCTATATTTAGAAGAATTCCAATATGCGGCGCTGCCGCCCCAAACGCAAGCGGCCCGGCGCCGCGCCGGCGGGCGGATTGTGAAACCGGGCGCGCCGACAGGTGGCCGACAGGTGGACGGTGCGAAGAGGGGGCGTCCGGCGGGCAATGCCGGCAACCGGAAAAAGGATCTCCCAAAATGCTGCGTCGCACGAGCGCTCTTTCGCTTCTGGCCCTCTCGCTGGCCGCCTTCGCCCCGGCTCTCGCCCATGCCGGCGAAGACGACATGCGCTGCACCGAGAAGCCGCGCGCCGAGTGGAAGAGCGAGACCGACATGAAGGCTCTGCTGCTGAAGGAAGGCTACAAGGACATCCGCTCCCTCGCGGTCAAAGGCACCTGCTACGAGGTCTATGCCAAGGACAAGGACGGCAAGCGCACCGAGGTCTATGTCGACCCGACCACCGGCGCTGTGGTGCACACCGGCGACGACTGATCGCCCGGCGCAAGGGCCGGGGCTCCTCCCCTCCCCGGCCCTTCCCGTCCCCCGCCGGCGGCACGCCGCCGGCCGGCCTTTCCCGTCCCGTCGCTTGCGGAAGCCTCGCCATGAACACCGCCCAGCCCGTTTCCCCCCACGGCCGCAGCGTGCGGGTGTGGGACCCGGTCGTCCGCCTCTTCCACTGGGGCGTTGTCGCCGGCTGCACGCTCAACCTCTTCATTCTGGAGGAAGGGCACACCGCACACCGCTATGTCGGCTACACCATCGGCGCCCTGCTCGCGGTGCGCATCGTCTGGGGCTTCGTCGGCACGTACTACGCCCGCTTCACCCAGTTCTTCCCCACCCCGGCGCGGCTCTTTCCCTTCATCGGACAGCTGCTGCACGGCCGCGAGCCGCGCATGCTCGGGCACAACCCGCTCGCCGCCGTCGTCATGCTGGCGCTGATGGCGCTGCTCGCCGTGACCGTCACCGCCGGCTACATGATGACCACCGACACATTCTGGGGTATCGGCTGGGTGAAGGAAGTCCACGAGATCGCTGCCAACGGCATTCTCGTGCTGGCGGGGCTTCACGCACTGGCCGCGATCGTGGAAAGCTGGCGGCTGAAGGAAAACCTGATCTGGTCGATGGTGACCGGCGACAAGCGCGCGCCGTGAGGCCCGGCCGGCCACGGAGGCGCTGCGGTGAAACTGCTCGTCGTCGAAGACAGCCGGCGCCTTGCCGAACTGCTGGCAGAGACGATCCATGCCGCCGGCTGGCGGCTGGAGGTTGCGGCCAGCGCGGCCGAAGCGCGCGACCAGATCGCCACGCAGGATCATGACCTCGTGGTGCTGGACCTCGGCCTGCCGGACGGCGACGGGCTGACGCTGCTGCGCACCATGCGCCGGGCCGGCGACCTGCGCCCGGTGCTGATCATCACCGCCGCCGGCGGCATCGAGGACCGCATTGCCGGGCTCGATGCCGGCGCCGACGACTATCTGGCCAAGCCCTTCAACCACCGTGAATTTCTGGCACGATGCCGCGCCATTGCGCGCCGGGGCGGGCCGCAGGCCGCGCCCTGGCTGGAGGCCGGCGAGCTGCGCTTCGACCCCGCGCAGGCGCAGGTTTTCTGCGGCGATGCCGCCGTGGCCCTGCCGCCGCGCGAACGCCAGCTCGCCGAAATGCTGATGCGCGATGTCGACCGCGTGGTGCTGAAGCGGCGGCTGGAAAGCGCTCTTTCCGACGGCGACGGCTTTCTGTCTCCCAACGCGCTGGAACTCGCCGTCTCGCGCCTGCGCCGGCGGCTGGAGGCGCTGCCCGGCGGCGGCGGCGTCATCATCGAGACCGTGCGCGGGCTCGGCTACATGATGCGCACCCGGAGCGGCACGGCATGAGTTCGCTGAGCCCCTCCCCTGAGCCCGGCCCCGCGGCCCGCCCCGGCCGCAGGCGCCGGCCGGCCCGGGCCCCCCATCTCGTCACCCTCGTGGCGCGGCGCATTCTGCTGTTCGCCGGCCTCGCCAGCCTGATCCAGACCGGCGTCGTGTTCGCCGATTACTGGTCCAACACCGAAGAACTCGGCCGCCTGCTGATCGAGCAGGAAACCACCCTCGTCCATCAGGCGGTCAGCGACGGTCTGGCGCAGCAGGCTGCCCTGCCCGGCGCGCGCCTTGCCGACCGCTACCGCCTCGACGAGCGCGACGGGCAGGGCGGCTACTATCTGCGCGTGCGCGACGGCACCAGAACGCTGTGGTCCAATTGCGGCCCGCTGTGCCAGACCCATTTTCTGCCTGAGGAACTGGACGCGCCGACCTTCTGGATGACCACCCTCAGCCCCGGCCGGCCGCTGTTCATTGCCGGCGGACGCACCTTCCCCGATGGCATCGTCGTGGAGATCGCCATTCTCGGCGACCCCGCCCGGCTCGTCGCCGAGGTGCTGTGGCACGAGATGTTCGACCACATGGTGGTGCCGATGGGCCTGATGCTGTTCCTCGTCATCGGCGCCACGATCCTGTCGATCCGCCGGGCACTGACCGGGGTCGGGCGCGCTGCGGCGGCGGCCGATGCCATCAATCCGGCCGCGCGCGGCGCGCGCGCGCCGCTGCCGGTGGCCGGCCTGCCGCGCGAGATCGGCCGCCTGACCGACGCCGTCAACCGCGCCTTCGACCGCATCGAGGCGCTGGTGCGGGCGCAGACGGTGCTGGCCGGAGCGGTCGCCCACGAAATCCGTACGCCGCTGGCGGTCATGCAGCTGGAACTCAGCCATATCGACGATCCGCGGGCCCGCGAGGCCGAGCGCTCGGTCGCCGCCCTCGCCCACACCGTGGCGCAGCTGACCGCGCTGGCCCGGCTCGATGCCGCCGATCCCGCCAGCCGCGGCCCGGCCGACCTTGCCGCCCTTGCCGAGGCAGGCGTGGAGGCGGTTGCGCCGCTGGTGTTTGCGGCCGGCGACACGCTGTCGTTCGAAGCCGGGCCGGCCGCCCCGGTCAGCGTGCTGCCCGGGGCGGTGGAACTGCTGGTGCGCAATCTGGTCGAAAACGCCGTCCGCCACACCGCGCGCGGCACCGCCATCCGCGTCTGCGTGGAGGCTCCGGCCCGCCTCGTGGTCGGCGACGACGGCGGCGGGATGGACCTCAGCGGCCGGACCGGCGACGGCGGTGTGGCCATCGGCACGGTGTCGCGCGCCGGCTCGCTTGGCATGGGCCTGAAGATCGTGGAGCGCATCGCGGCCCTGCACGGGGCCCGCCTCAGCCTCGCCAACGAGGCCGGCCTGACCGTCACGATCGAGTTTCCGCCGGCCGCCGCGCCGGACGGACCGGCCGTTGGGAGCTCCCAACGCGCTGGCGCGGACAGTTGATTCGTCCCCGCCTTAAGATTTCGTTAACTTTTTTGCCCTTGCACGAATCGCAGTTCTTCGTATCGTCACGGTATAAAGGCGGAAGAAATCCTTTTTCCGTGATGAGAGACCGAACCTGTGAGCCCGTCCGCCCCCGATCTGCCCCGGACCCAGCCTGCCGCGACGCCGGTCGACGAGACCATCGGCGCCCATGCCGCGCTGCTGTCCGGCCAGCTTCAGGCCATGAGCGAGGCGATGTTTCCGCCGACCTCGAAGAAGACCCTGCGCCGCTTCACCTCCGGGGAAGCCGCGCGGCTGATGGGCATTTCCGATTCCACCCTGCGCAAGATGGCGCTGGCCGGCGAGGGGCCGCAGCCCGATCAGGGCCCCGGCGGCCGCCGGCTCTACACACTGGCGCAGATCAACGAGATTCGCAGCCGTCTCGCCACCACCGCCCGCGGCCGCGATCCGCATGCCTTCCGCCCGGCGCGCGAGCCCGGCGATCACCTTCAGGTCATCGCCGTCACCAACTTCAAGGGCGGCTCGGGCAAGACCACCACGTCGGCGCATCTGGCGCAATATCTCGCCCTGCACGGTTACCGCGTGCTGGCCGTCGACCTCGATCCGCAGGCCTCGCTGTCCGCCCTGATGGGCGTGATGCCGGAAATGGAAGTCGGCAGCAACGAAACGCTCTACGCCGCCATCCGCTACGACAGCGAGAAGCGGCCGCTGCGCGATGTTATTCGTCCCACCTATTTTGACGGCCTCGATCTGGTTCCGGGCAATCTGGAACTGATGGAATTCGAGCACGTCACGCCGCAGGCGCTGATGGAGGGGGTGCGGGACGCCGACGAGATTTTCTATACCCGCATCGCCCGTGCCTTCGATGCCGTGGCCGACGACTACGACGTGATCGTGATCGACTGTCCTCCGCAGCTCGGCTATCTCACGCTCGCCGCGCTGTGCGCCGCCACCTCGATGATCATCACCGTGCATCCGCAGATGCTCGATGTCGCTTCCATGAGCCAGTTCCTGCTGATGACGCAGGATCTTCTGGCCGTGGTGCGCGAGGCCGGCGGCACGCTGCATTATGATTTCATCCGGTATCTGGTCACCCGCTACGAGCCGCAGGACGGGCCGCAGACCAAGGTCGTCGCGCTGCTGCGCAATCTGTTCGGCGATCATGTGCTGACCAATCCGATGGTGAAATCCGCCGCCGTCTCCGACGCCGGCCTCACCAAGCAGACGCTCTATGAGATCGGCCGGGAGAATCTGACCCGCTCGACCTACGACCGCGCCATGGAAGCCCTCGATGCCGTCAACGGCGAGATCGAGCAGCTGATCGGCGCGGCATGGGGGCGCAAATGAGGCCCGCCGGCGGGAGAGCCGCGCTCGCGCCGCGCGGCAGCCGTCAGGGCAGCCGCGCGTTGGGAGCTCCCAACCGCCGGCCGGGAGGTGAGGCATGAGCCGCAAGGACACGCTGAATTCGCTGTTCATGGGCCGCCGTCCGCAGCCTGCTGCCGCACCGGCCAGCGGGGCGGACCCGGCCGCGCCATCAGTGACCCCGGCCCCCGTCCACCGCGAGGGCGAGAAGGAGCGGGTGCGCACCGGCGCCATTTCCGCCATGGGCGCCTCGCTGCAGCAACTGACCGAGGGCGCGCGCACCGCCGCGCGTCTGCAGGAGCAGATCGCCAGCGGCACCGCCGTGATCGATCTCGATCCGGCCGTCATCGACGGTTCGATGGTCAAGGACCGCCTTGAAGCCGAGGTCGATCCCGGTTTTGAGGCGCTCGTTCGGTCCATCGCCGAAAGCGGCCAGCAGGTGCCGATTCTGGTGCGCCCGCATCCGGCGGCATCCGGCCGTTATCAGGCCGCCTACGGGCACCGCCGTCTGCGGGCCGCCGCCCGGCTGGGCGTGCCGGTCAAGGCTGTCGTGCGTCCGCTCAGCGATGTCGAGCTGGTCATCGCGCAGGGCAAGGAAAACCTCGACCGCGAACAGCTCTCTTTCATCGAGAAGGCGCTG
Organism: Pseudoxanthobacter sp.; assembly: GCF_036822375.1. Classification (NCBI taxonomy): domain Bacteria; kingdom Pseudomonadati; phylum Pseudomonadota; class Alphaproteobacteria; order Hyphomicrobiales; family Segnochrobactraceae; genus Pseudoxanthobacter; species Pseudoxanthobacter sp. Next base: position 9,151 of record NZ_DAISHT010000045.1, read on the forward strand.
TTTGCCCGCCGGCTGGAGGATCAGGGCTTCGACCGCGCCACGCTGGGCGCCGCCCTTTCCACCGACAAGGGCGACCTCAGCCGCTATATCGCGGTTGCCCGGCTCATTCCCGAGTCGGTGCTGATTGCTATCGGCCCGGCCCGCAAGGCGGGGCGCGCGCGCTGGCTGACGCTGGCCGAGCGGCTCAAGGCGCCGCGGGCGGACCGCATCATGGCCGAGCTGCTGCAGAGCCCCGGCTTTCGCGCGGCGGAAAGCGATGTCCGCTTCATGATGGTGCTTGAGGCGCTCGATCGCAAAAGCCGTCCCCGCGGCCGTGCGCGGCCGGAAGTGCGGGTCTGGAAGGCGCCGGGGGCAGGGGAGGCCGGCCGAATCGAGTTTTCCGACACGCAGACCGTCCTCACCTTTGACGACAGCCGGCTGCCTGCCTTTGGCCGTTTCGTCGCCGGCGAGCTCGATGCGCTCTATGCCCGTTTTCTGGCCGCCCGCGAGGACGACGGAGAGGCCTGAGATCCGATAATCCGAAACAGGAGATTGCCACCGCAGAACAACCGATCCCCCGGAGCCGGCAAAGAAAAAGGCTCCCGAAACGAGGTGTCCCGGAAGCCCTTCTCATACTGTGGCAGGTCTGAGAATTCCACTTCCGCGAATCGCAGTCAAGCCTTGAACGCGACGGATGACCGTTTTCGCGAGCGAAATCGCTTTGCCTGACTGAAACGCACCGGCCCGTGGCCGGCTTCGTTGAGGCAGCAGATATGGATTCTCAACTGACGGCGCCCTTTGGCGGCCGATCGCTGACTTGTGCCCAGATTCAGGCCGCGCGGCTCGCCGCCGGTCGCGATCCCGCCGTGCGTATCGACAAGTGGAAGCTGTTCGCGGCGATCCGGCAGGCGCGCGCCGGGCTCGGTCTCGGCGACCGTTCGCTGGCGGTGCTCTCCGCCCTGCTCAGCTTTTTTCCCGATGCCGAGCTTGGCGGCGACAACCTGATCGTCTTTCCCTCCAATGCCGTCCTGATGCAGCGGGCCAACGGCATGGCGCCGGCCACTCTGCGGCGGCACCTCGCCGCGCTGACCGAAAGCGGCCTGATCGTGCGGCGCGACAGCCCCAACGGCAAACGCTATGCCCGGCAGGACAGCACCGGCCGCATCGCCACCGCCTTCGGGTTCGACCTGTCGCCGCTGGTGGTGCGCGCGGAAGCGCTGTTTTCGGCTGCCGAAGCAGCCCGCGCTGCGGAGCGCCGCCTGCGCCGGCTCCGGGAGGAGATCAGCCTGCTGCGCCGCGAGATCGCCAAGCTGCTGGCCTTCGCCGCCGCAACCGCACCGGCTGACGACAGCCACGCGGTGCTCACCGCCCGCCTTGAAGCCCTCTCAGCCCCCCCACAACGCCTGCGCAGCCTGCCTCAGGCAGAGGCGCTCGCCCGCGATCTGCGCGCGGTGCATAACGATGTCGATAAGTCTCTGAGAACGATTGTTTATTCCACTGATATGAGCGCCAGTGCCCTTCAGACTGAGCGCCACATACAGGATTCAGAATCCCAATTTCTGTCTGAATCTGAAAGCCGGCAGACGGCCGATGAACCGGACAACTGCGAACAAGACACGCACAACACGGCAGACACACGACCAGCGCTTCGCCGTTCAGCTCCGGCTATTGAACTGGTAATCAGGGCCTGCCCGGAAACCGACCTGCTGTCCGTTGCACCCTTGCGAAGCCATGAGGATCTGATCCGTACCGCGCAACAACTCTGCCCGCTGCTCGATATCTCGCCCAGCGCCTGGCAGAACGCCCGGGCGACGATGGGGGCTGCCGAAGCCGCGATTACGGTGGCCGGTATCCTGCAGCGCGCCAGCGAAATCCGCTCTCCCGGCGGCTATCTGCGTGCGCTGACCAGACGGGCGGCGGCCGGCCGCTACAGCACGGCACCGATGCTGAATGCCCTGCTGTCGCGCCAGCAAGCGGCCGGAGCCGCACGGACCATGCGCCGCTGAGCGGTTCACACCGCTGTGCCGACCAGATGGCCGGCAAGGCCGGTCAGAGCCATCGCTGCAGCACCCCAGAACACAATCCGCGCCGTGGGCCGCACAACCCCGGTGCCGCCGGCCCGCGCCGACAGCACGCCGGTGATGGCAAGAACGAGCAGCGAGACCAGACCGATGGCCGGGGCAAGCAGAGCCGCGGGGGCGACGAGTGCCGTCAGCAGCGGGGCCGCGGCGCCGACGGAGAAGGTCGCCGCCGAAGCCAGTGCGGCCTGCAGGGGGCGTGCGGCCGCGGTGTCGGTGATGCCGAGTTCGTCGCGGGCATGGGCGCCGAGGGCATCGTGGGCCATCAGTTCTTCGGCCACCTGCCGGGCGAGTGCCGGGGAAAGACCGCGCTGCTGATAGATGGCCGCCAGTTCCGCGACCTCAAAGGCCGGGTTGCCGTCAAGCTCGGCGCGTTCGCGGGCGAGATCGGCGGCCTCGGTATCGGCCTGCGCACTGACGGAAACATATTCGCCGGCAGCCATCGACATGGCACCGGCGATGATGCCGGCCAGACCGGCCACCAGAACGTCCGCGGTGGCCGGCGTTGCGGCGGCCACGCCCACCATCAGGCTGCCGGTGGAGATGATGCCGTCGTTAGCGCCGAGCACGGCGGCCCGCAGCCAGCCGATGCGGGAAACGACATGGCCTTCGGCATGAGAACGGGCGGTCGACATCGGCAGGCTCCGGAAGCGGGCAGGGAAGGGGAGGGGAGGCTTTGACGACAGCCTCCGCCGCGGCGATGACGATTTGACGACCGCTGCCGCGCCGGATGGCCGGTGCACACAAGAAAAAGGCCCGGCACAGGACTGCGCCGGGCCGTGTTTCGGGTCTGCCCGCAGGGGCGGTGCGGGCCAGACCTTCAGGGGCGAAGCCCGGTCAGCGGCGTTTCCATTGCCGCCGAACGCGCGTCGCGCTTGTCCATCGCCCAGTAATAGCCGAGCTTCACCCAGTCCATCACCAGCGTCCAGGCGAGGCAGTAGACATAGACGAGACCGATGAGGAACCACGGCAGCGCCGGCATCAGCAGGCCGAAGGCGCACAGCAGCACGGCAAACACCTGCGTGCCCATGATGGCGGCAAACACCTGCCAGCTCGGATAGGGCGGACGGAACAGCGAGCCCTGAACACGCGAGACGAAAAACAGCAGATGCCCGCCGGCCGTGAGCTGCAGGAACAGCATGGTCTGGATGTGCGGATAATCCATCGGCAGGAAGGCCATCCACGCCGGATGATGCATCCAGTACATGCCGATGGCGACGATGCCGAAACTCTGCACCAGAGCCATGATGCCCATGACGGAGGAGAAGTTGATCATGCGGTGCATGTTCCAGCGCACCGGCTTGTTCTGCACCTTCACGTTATCGTAGGCGATGGTCATGATCGGAATATCGTCAAGCAATGCCTGAAACACGATCATGATCGCCGTCAGCGGCATGAAATTATAGACCAGATAGACCAGCACCACGACCAGCATGATGTTCACGGTCATCGCGATGCGATAATAGATATAGCTTGCGATGCGCTCGAAGATCGCACGCGCTTCCATGATGGCGTTGATGATGGTGGAAAGCCCCGGCGCGGTCAGGATCAGGGCGGCGGCCGAGCGGGCGGCGTCTGTCGCCCCGCTCACCGCCACGCCGCAATCGGCCTGCTTCAGAGCGGGGGCATCGTTCACGCCGTCGCCGGTCATGGCCACGATGTGGCCGCGCTCCTGAAGCGCCTTGACGATCTCGAACTTGTGCTCGGGGAACACGCGGCCGAAGCCGTCGGCGCGCTCCACGGCGCGCGCGGCGTCGATGGCGATATGTTCGGGGCTGGAATCGGCGCCGAACACATCGCTGGCAACCAGCAGGCGGTCGCCAAGGCCGAGCTGGCGGGAGATCTCCGATCCGATGGCGACATCGTCACCGGTCACCATCTTCACGTCGACGCCGAGTTCCTTGGCCCGGGCGATGGTGTCGCGGGCATCGGGGCGCGGCGGATCGAGCATCGGCAGCAGGCCGAGCAGCGTCCATGTCTTTTCGCCGTCGTCGGACCGGGCGATACCGAGGGCGCGGGTGCCGCGGCCGGCAAGATCGGAGACCGTGCCGAAATAGGTTTTGGCAGCCTCCCCGTCGCTGACCCCGGCCAGCGCGGCGATCACCTGCGGTGCGCCCTTAGCATAGGCGATGCGCTTGCCGTCCGCTCCTTCCACCACGCCGATCGTCTTCTTGTTGACCGGATCGAAGGGGGTGAAATCCACCGGCTTCAGGGCTTCCAGCGCGGCGCGGTCGGTTACTGCCGACAGCACGGCCACGTCGATGGCATCGTCGCTCTGGCGCTGGGTGGCGCAGGCCGCACCGAGAATGATGGCCTGCGGGGTTGCGGGGCCAAACGGAATCGGCGTCTGCAGCGTCAGCTTGTTCTGGGTCAGCGTGCCGGTCTTGTCGGAGCACAGCACGTCGACGCCGGCCAGTTCCTCAATCGCCGACAGCCGCGAGACGATGGCCTTGTGTTTGGAGAGCGCCAGCGCGCCGAGCGCCATGGTGACGGACATCACCGCCGGCGTTGCCACCGGCACGGAGGCCACCAGCAGGACCAGCACGATCTGCACGATCTGGCCCAGATCCGACCACTGCCAGCCTTCCGGCGACACGATGAAGCGGTGCACCTGCGCGTAAACGAGGATCAGCGCCAGAACGACCGACAGGGCGATCAGGAAATCGCCCATCTGCAGCACCGCCTTTTCGGCGTGCGACTTCGTGCCCGCGGCGGCCACCAGCTTGGCGGTGCGGCCGAAGAAGGTGGCGTTGCCGGTGGCGGTGACCAGCGCCACCATGGAGCCCTGCCGCACGATGGAGCCGGAATAGGCGCTGTCGCCGACATCCTTGGAGACGGGCAGGGATTCACCCGTCAGCGCCGCCTGATCGACGGACAGATATTTGCCGTCCGTCAGCACCAGATCGGCGGGAAGGGTCTCGCCGCCGGCCACCGAAATCACGTCGCCGGGCACCAGCGTCACGGCATCGACCGTCACCCATGCACCGTCGCGGCGCACCTTGGCCTTGAGGGCCAGGCTCTGCTTCAGCGCGGCCAGCGCGCTCGCCGCCTTGCTGTCCTGCCAGAAGCCGATGACGGCATTATAGATCAGCAGGCCCATCACCACCGAGAAGTCGGGCCAGTCGAGCCGCAGCAGCGACAGCAGGGCGGCCGCTTCGATCATCCATGGAATGGGGCCCCAGAAATAGCCGACCAGTTTGTGCCAGCGGCTTTCCTCCCGCGCCTCGATGGCGTTCGGGCCGTATTTTTCCAGCCGGGTGGCGGCCTCCGCGGCCGTCAGGCCCTGCGGCGTGCTGCCCGCCTGCCGGAAAGCCGCCTCGATGCCGGCGGCATCGAGGCGCACGGGCCGGCCGTCGCTGGCCGTTGAAGCGGGCGGCGGGGCCTGCGGTGCCCCCGCGGCGATGCTGACTGCCATGGATATCCCCTTTTTCCTCCGCAGCCGCGGCTGCGCCGTCGTCAGGTCGCGCCGCCGGCTTCCGGCCCGGCGGCGAAGAAGGCCGTTGCCGGCCTCCGCCCCCGGAGGCTGGCAACGCGCCGTAACGAGGCCTTATTGCGCCGGGGCCTCGCTGTCCGTTACCGGGCCGGCATCTTCAGCCGGCGCGCGGGCGGGCTTTGCCCGGGCCGGGCGGCGGCGGGCCGGCGCGGGGCTGCTGTCGGCGGCCTGCGCGGCGCCGGCCTGCAGAATGGCGCGCAGGGTGGCGATGCCTGCGGCCTCTGCGGCGCTGATGCGGCCGGGCGCGGCGGCAACGGCCTCCACCTGCTGCAGCAGCAGGGCCTGCCGGCCGGCCTCCGGCACCAGAGCCGGCAGCGCGGCAAGGGCCTCGGCGCGGGCGAGGGTGAGCATGGAAAACTGCTCGCGCACCAGTGCTTTGAACGGCTCGATATCGAGATGCAGCAACGACTTGCGCACGGCGTTCAGCGCCTCTGCGCTGCGCTCGTCAAGCCGCCGGTCGGCCGAGATCACCGCCAGAACGGCGCGCACGAGTGCGGCATCGAAGCCGCCGGCGCCGATGGCGGCGAGCAGCGCTTCGCGCCGCGCCCGGCGGCGGTCGAGTTCGTCCGGCGTCACGCCCGGCAGTTCGCGCACCGGCTGGTTGTTGTTGAGGCCGACCAGCCCCTGCAGCAGCGGATTGCCGTAGATGGCGAAGAACAGCTTTTCGACCGTGCTGTCGCGCATCTCGCGCCAGCTGTCGAGCGCGCGGGAGATCTGCTGCCCCGCTTCGGCTTCTGCCTTGCGGAAGGGGTTTTCGTCGTCGGCCGCGTGGCGTTTTTCCTGCGTTTCGGCCGCCAGCGGGCCGATCGGCTTCATCAGCGGATTGGAATCGGCAAAGGCGCTGTAGCTGAGGCGCAGCGGATTGAGGGCGCGCGCCGCATCGGCCATCGGCTGGCTCACCGCCGCGCGCACCCACGGCTGGGCAAAGGTGCGATAGCTCGACAGCAGCAGTTCCGAAACCCGTGCCGCGGTGGCAAAGGCGCGGTCGTCGTCTTCGCTGTTGCGGCCGAGGGCGCGCAGATCGTCGAAGGTGCGGCTTTCGAAATGGCTGATCCAGCGTCCGGAGCCGTAAAGGCCGCGCGGGGCGCCCTCGGCAGCGGGCTCGATGACGAGTTCGTAGAGGCCGGGGGGCATGCAGTCGATCACGTCCATCAGCCGCACCATTTCCTCGTCTTCCTTGGCGCCGACCTTGGAGGAAACGAAAATGGCCAGATGCCCGACGGTCTGGTTGAGGCAGTAGACGATGGTGCGCCCGGCCTCGCGCAGTTCCTCCACATCGCGGTAGAGATCGAGAATCCAGCCCAGCGTCTGTTGCGGCGGGCTGATATTGTCGCCCATCGAGGTGAAGACGATGATCGGCGAGGTGATGGTCCGCAGATCGAAGATGGTGCCGTCGCCGGCCTTGATCTGGTTGCGGGTGAGCTTGTCGCCGATGAACATTTCGTTGACGAGAAACTGGATTTCCTCGCCGTTCAGCTCGATGAAATCGCCCCACCACTTCTCGAAGGAGAGATAGCGCGCGGCCTCTGTATCAACGGCGGAATAGACGGAATATTGCTTGTCCCACAGCCAGTTGGCCGGGTTGAGATTGTCGAAGTTGAGGATCAGCCAGGTGCCGTCGAACTTGCCGCGGCCGAGATCGCAGGTCAGCGCCGTCAGCCAGCTGCCGCCCAGCAGGCCCCCGGCATAGCGCATCGGGTTCTTGCCGTGCACGCCCTGCCAGTACGAGATCGGCGAGCCGGCCACCATGCACGGGCCGAACAGATCCGGCCGCAGCATCGCCACCATCAGCGTCTGATAGCCGGCCTGACAGTTGCCGATGGCGAACGGGCGCGGTGCATCGGGATGCAGCGCCACGATATGCTCGAAGAACGTGACCTGACCTTCCACGACATCGAGGAAGGTCTGTCCGGGCACCGGCTCGGCGGAGAAATTGATGAAATAGACCGGATGCCCGGTGTGCAGCGCATCGCCGATTTCGCTTTCGGTCTTGAAACCGCCGATGCCGGGGCCCTGTCCGGCACGCGGATCGACCACCACCACCGGCCGTTTCGTCTCGTCGATGACGATGCCTTCCGGCGGCAGGATGCGGGACAGCGAATAGTTGATCGGCCGCCGCAGGGTGCGGCCGCTGAGGATCTCGGCATGGTCGAAGGTCAGCACCGTCGCCGACGGACGGGCGGTGATGGCCTCCTGTTCGTTGCCGCGGCGGCGCAGCACGTCCAGATAGAGCACGCTGCGCTCGGCCGTGTCGGTGACATAGGCGGACAGCGGATTGTCGGCGAGCGGCAGCGCCGGCGCGCCGCCGGAGAGCCAGGGTGCGCGCAGGCCGGGCATCGCGGCCGCCTTGTCGTGCAGCCACCGGGTCCAGAAATCCGCCGGCCCGAGGCCGGCGGCGGCAAAGGCGCCGGCGGGCGGCGCGGCCGGCCGGCCGGCGGTGTCACCGGCACCCTGCGGGGCCAGCGCCGCCAGAAACGGATTGAAGGCCCCGGCGGCGTCGCTCCACGCCTTCAGCGTTCCGGCGGGGAAGGGGCAGGCCGCCGCCGCGCCGGGAAGCGACCCGAAAAGACGGCTGAGATCGGGAAACGGGCACAGCCCGGTTGCGACCGGTTTCGTTTCATCCGGATTGGAGGCACCGCTGGCATTCGTCATGCGAATTCGTCCCGACAAGGGCCGGCCGCGGGCCGGCAGATGAGCGAAAGGGCCGGGCGGCATCTCCCCGGCATGCGCGCGCACCGGGCGCCCCTCTGCCCGGCCGCGCATGGCCCAAGTTTGCACGCTGAAGTCTATACCGGTCGAGACCTGCCAAAGACTGACAGGGATCAAATCGGCGGCGACTTTTCGTCATCCCGCGGGCGCTGTCTTCCGCTGAAACGGGCGGCTGTGACTGTGTCATGCCGGTCGGACCGGG
>NZ_DAISHT010000045.1:17711-22136 GCF_036822375.1 Pseudoxanthobacter sp.
CGGCCGTCGCAGCCGGACCATCCGGGAGGGCGGTGTTCGCACTGGCGGCATCCGGGGCGGCGGCCGGCCCGGCGCACACCACCCGGCCGCGTCCGGCGGCCTTGCCGCGATACATCGCGGCATCGGCGCGGGCAAGCAGGGTGCCGGCATCGCTCTCGCCGCCGCGGGCGACAGCCACGCCGATCGAGGCGCCGACATCGACCCGCGCCGCGATGCCGGTCAGGTCGTAGGGGGCGCTCAGGGCCCGGAGGATCTTGGTGGCCACGGCGGCGGCATCGCTCTCGCTGTGAACCATCGGCAGCACCACCACGAACTCGTCGCCGCCGAGGCGGGCGACCGTATCCTCGGCGCGCACGCAGGCGCGGATGCGGCCGGCCACATGTTGCAGCAGCTCGTCGCCGGCGGTGTGTCCCCACGTGTCGTTGACTGGCTTGAAGCGGTCGAGATCGATGAACAGCACGGCCGCGGGCAGGTCGAGCCGCTCGCTGCGCGCCAGCGCCTGTCCCAGACGGTCGTCGAGCAGGGTGCGGTTGGGCAGGCCGGTGAGGGCGTCGAAGTTGGCCCGCCGCCACACCTCGTCCTCCCGGCGCTTGCGCTCGGTCACGTCGGAAATCAGCGTCACCGAGCCGATAAGCCGGCCGTCGCGGTCGTGCAGGGCGCTGGAAACGATGCGCTCGGCAAACGACGTGCCGTCCTTGCGGCGGTTTTCGATCTCGCCTTCCCACGAGCCCTTGCTGCTCACCGATTCCGTCAGCGCGGCCGCCAGCGATTGATCCGGGCCGGTGGGCAGCAGGATGCGCGCGTCGACGCCCAGCACGTCGGACTGGCTGTACCCGGTGATGACGCAGAACGCCCGGTTGACCTGAACGATCCGGCCGTTCCCATCGGTCACCGCAATGCCTTCGGAGGTGGCGTCGAACACCCGCTGGCTGATGAGCAGCCGTTCTTCGAGCCGGATGACATCGGTAATGTCGGAGATGGCGATGACCGCGCCGCCCGGGCGGCCGCTGTCGTCGGGCGGCAGGCGGCGGCTGGAAATCGCCGCCCAGACGCGCCGTCCGTCCTCGCCCTCGGCATAATAGAGTTCGTCCTGCAGGTCTTCGCGCAGGGCCCGGCGGCTCGGCCGGGCCTCGTCGGCAACGCGGACGCCCTCATGGGTGAAGATCGGTTTGCTGCGCTGCTGCAGGCCGTCGTCGTCGGTGGCCAGAATGGCCAGCGCCGACCGGTTCCACCGCGTGATGTGGCCGTCGCCGTCCAGCACGATCATGCCGGCCGTCACCACGTCGAACAGGCTGCGGTAGAGTTCTTCGCTGGCCTTCAGGCGGGCTTCGAGGGCCGCGCGCTCGGTAATGTCGTGGACGAGGGAATAGAGCAGCCGGCGGCCGTCGATCTCGATCGGGCTCGGATAGACCTCCACCGTGCGCACTTCGCCCGAGGCGAGGCGGTGGCGGAACACGAACATCTGCTGCCGGCCGCTCAGCGCGTCATTCATGGCCTGCAGCGAGGCGGCGAACGGCTGGATGTTGATGCGGTCGATGCGCATGCCCGCCAGCACATCGGCCGGATAACCATAGAACCGGCTCGCCGCCCTGTTGGCGAACACGATGCGGCCGGTGGCGGGATCGGTGATGTACTTGACCGACAGATTGTGCTCGAAAATGTTGAAATAGAGCGCCTTCTGCTGCTTCAGGGCCCGGTTCTGCCGCACGCCGTGCACCGCAAGGCCGCTCGCCGCCAGCGCCAGCCCCAGCACGAGGCCGACGCCGACGCGGTTGCCGAAGCGGTCGAGCGCGATCTCCGCCTCGAACGCCGACAGCATGTCGGGGGTCGCCAGCCCGACGAAGGCGACGACGGGCAGGCCGTCGACGCGGTTCCACGCAAAAAGGCGCTCGACCGGCTCATGGGTCGCCATGGCAATGAAGGTGCCGGTGGCCGGGGCATCGAGGGGCAGGTAGGGCCGGTGCGGATTGACCGCCTCGCCGAGCAGGGCCGGCATGCCGCTGTTGCGGGCAATGTAGGAGCCGTCGGGAATGTGGGCGGCGCCGACGGTGTCGCGCGGGCCAAGGCCGATGCGTGCCATCTCCCGCGAGAAATAGAGCGGCGAGACCGACATTTCCAGCACGCCGGCGAAGTGCCCGTCCGTTTCGAGGCGGCGCATGAACGGCAGCTCCCAGCGCCGGCGGACGGCGCTGAACTGCGGCCGGGCAATGAGCACGTCATCGCCGCGGGCCTGCTGCAGGGTCTCAAAAAGCGGGCTGCCGGCCAGATTGCGGCCTGCCGCGCCGGCGGCCGTGGTCGCGATCAGCCCGCCATCGGCGGCAAACACGCTGATCTGCGGCTCGGTGCCGGCGGGCATCAGGGCAAACATCTTGCGGGCTTCGTCGGTGAAGCGGGCGGGGTCCGTGTTCCATGACGAGCGCAGGCTGCGCAGCACGAAATCGGCGTTGCCGAACGACAGGGCGAACTGCTGGCGCACAGCCTCGGCCAGTTGCTGCGCCCGCTCGCGGCCGGTGTCGAGAATAGCCTGACGCTGGGCCGCGTAGGCCTGCTCGGCCTGATGCAAATAGATCGTGCACAGGCCGAGAACGGCAAGAAAGCCTGCAACGATCAGAAGCTCCGCTCGTAGCCATTTGAACATGGTGGCCTGCGATTCTGCGTAAGCGCGCATCGGTGTTTTTTTGAGGGTGTTTGGAGCCAACCTCAACTCCGGGAAATTCCGGGTTCGGTTGCGGAACCGGGTCACCCTGACCGGCTCTGCGGGGATAACACCCTGCCTTCCTTGCTCCGGCCTGTTGGCGGCAGCGCGGCAGTCTGCGGGCCTGCGCCGGGCTTTCGCCGGCGGTGCGGGCACAAAAAAAGCCACCGTCGGTCCTGCTTTCGCGGACCGGCGGTGGCCGGGTCTGTCGGTCGGTGTCTGTCTCGGGGTTTGCGGGGAAGCCGGCGCGGGCTTCAGGCCGGCTGCGGCACGGTGGCCGGGGCGAGGCGGCGCTTCAGCAGGCCGAGCAGCACCGTGGTGAACACGGTTCCGGCGACGAGCGCCACCAGATAGCCGCCGAGATTGGTGACGGCATTGGGAATGGGCAGCACGAAAACGCCGCCATGGGGCACGCGCAGCAGGCAGCCGAAATACATCGACAGGCCGCCGGCGAGGGCGGAACCGGCCATCAGCGCCGGGATGACGCGCAGCGGATCGCGCGCGGCAAACGGAATGGCGCCCTCGGTGATGAAGGCAAGGCCCAGCACCGCCGCCGCGCCGCCGGCCTCGTGCTCGTCGGGCGTGAAGCGGCCGGGAAACAGCTTCGTGGCCAGCGCGAGGCCGAGGGGCGGGGTCATGCCGGCAACCATGGCAGCGGCCATCGGACCATAGACGCCGGAGGCGATGAGGCCGGTGGAGAAGGTGTAGGCCGCCTTGTTGACCGGGCCGCCCATGTCGAACGCCATCATGGCGCCGAGCAGCATGCCAAGCAGGATGCCGTTGGCGGTGCCCATGCTGCTGAGCCAGCCGGTCAGCGTCGCCAGTGCCACGGCAACCGGCTGGCCGATGACGTAGATCATCAGCAGGCCGACGATTGCCGTGCCCAGAAGCGGCAGGATGAGGACCGGCTTCAGCCCTTCCAGATTGCGGTGCAGGCGAATGTAGCGGTTGAGCAGGTTGACGATATAGCCGGCCAGAAAGCCCGACACGATGCCGCCGAGGAAGCCGGCGCCGATGGAGGCGGCCAGCATGCCGCCCACCGCGCCGGGGGTGATGCCGGGGCGGTCGGCGATGGAATAGGCGATGTAGGCCGACAGCATCGGCACCATCAGCGCGAAGGCGTTCTTGGCGCCGATGATGAACAGCGCCTGCCCGAAGGTGTCCTTGTGGGCATCGTCATAGACATAGATGCCGCCGACGGCGAAGGCGATGGCGATCAGCAGACCGCCGGCCACCACGAACGGCAGCATGTAGGACACGCCGGTCATCAGGTGCTTGTAGACGCCGGTGCGCTCGGCCGCGCGGGCGGCCTTGGCGGCGCTGACCTCGTCGGCCAGTTCGCGCTTCTGCCCGCCGGCCGCCGGCTGCAGCTGCGCCTCCGCGATGGCCCGGCGCACAAGGCTGGCGCCGTCGCCGATGGCCGCCTTGGTGCCGGAGGAGAAAACCCGCTTGCCGCCGAAGCGCGACAGATCGACGTTGGTGTCGGCGGCGATGATGACGAGGTCTGCCGCGGCGATTTCCGCCTCCGCCAGCGTGTTCTGGGCGCCGACCGAGCCCTGCGTTTCGACATGGATGCTGTGGCCGAGGGCCTTTGCGCCCTGCTCCAGCCCTTCGGCCGCCATGAAGGTGTGGGCGATGCCGGTGGGGCAGGAGGTGATGGCGACGATTTTCAGCCGCTCTGCCGGCGCGCCGGCTGCTGCTGCTGCCGGTTTACCTGCGGCCGTCACCGG
>NZ_DAISHT010000046.1:0-10172 GCF_036822375.1 Pseudoxanthobacter sp.
GCCCCGGTCAGTTCCGGGTCCATGCCCATGGTGATGTCGAGCAGCGAGGCGACCGAACCGTTGATTTCCGCAATGCCGGCGGAGGGCTCATAGGCGCCCGACAGCACCCGCAGCAGCGTGGATTTGCCGGCGCCGTTGTGGCCGACGATCGCCAGCCGGTCGCCGGCGCGAAGCTGCAGGTTGATGTTGCGCAGCGCCAGAATGCGCACGATGGAATCGTCGTTGGCCACCTGTCCGCCGACGCTGCGGATCAGCGAGCTTTTCAGCGAGCGTCCGCGGGCGTTGTAGATCGGGATCTCGACGGAGGCGTCGATGAGGTCGATGGAGGGCATGGCGGTTCTCACAGCCAGTAGACGATGCGCGCGCGGAAGCGGGCGAACAGCGGCGCCACCAGCGCCGCCAGCACGGCGATGATGGCCAGCGCATAGCCATAGAGCGACAGCGGCGGCACATGACCCGACATCGGCTCGGTCACGAGGCGCAGGAAGATCGCGGCCGGATTGAAGTCCACCACCAGCCACATGTGGCGGCCCATCTGGTCGGGCTGCCACATCACCGGCGTGACGAAGAACATCATCTGCACCAGATTCTGCACGATCTGCGGCAGATCGCGGAAACGGGTGGAAAGCACGCCGAGCAGCAGGGCCAGAAGGAAGGCGGCCGCCAGCAGCAGCACCAGCCCGGGGAAGGCCAGCAGCCAGGTGAAGCCGGGGTTGACCTGAAAGATCAGGAAGACCAGCGGCACCAGAACGACGTTGTGCAGGAACGAAATCGAATTGCGCACCAGCACGCGCAGGATAAAAATGGTCTTCGGCAGCGCATCCTGCCGCAGATAGACGGCGGATGACGAGAATGCTGTCGTCGATTCCGTGATGATGCCGGAAATCAGCACCCAGACCGTGTAGCTCACCGCCAGATAGGGCACGTAGGTATCGATGGCGGTGTTGAAAAGCTGCGAATAGACCAGACCGATGCCGCCGATGAAGATCGCCATCGAGAAGGTGATCCAGAACTGGCCGAACCGGGAGCGCTTGTAGCGCTGCCGGATATCGCTCATGCCAAGCAGGAACCAGATCTGCCAGGCGGCAAAGCCACGGCGCAGGTCGATAGCGGCGAGCCGCCAGTCTCGGGAGGTTGGGCGCAGGGACATCGATTGAAAACGCTCGGGCGACCTTGGGAGTTGTGCCGGACGAAACGGCCCGGCGGCAGACAGTTGGCACCGCGACCGCAACCGCCGCGGCCCCGCCCCGCGGGCGGGGGCGATGGACATAGCCCGTCAGGACTGCTAGCCCAGCACCGGGGGTCAGCCCGACGCCGACAGGGAGCCATCAGTCTGTATCGGGTTCGCTGAAACGGGTCAATCGCGGCGGGCCGCTGCGCGGGCGCGAGCCGGACGAGGTATGAATATGGACGTGCGTTCCTTTGCGGTTCCGGATGTGAAACTGGTGACGCCCAGACGCTTCGGCGACCATCGCGGTTTCTTCAGCGAGACATGGAGCGACCGCGTGTTCCGGCGCGAGGTGGCCGATGTCACGTTCGTGCAGGACAATCACTCGCTCTCCGCGCAGAAAGGTACGCTGCGCGGGCTGCATTATCAGTGCCCGCCGACCGCGCAGGGCAAGCTCGTGCGCGTGATCCGCGGCGCGGTTCTCGATGTGGCCGTCGATATCCGGCACGGCTCGCCGGCCTTCGGCCAGCACGTGGCGGTGCGCCTCGATGCGGAGACCGGCGCCCAGCTCTGGGTGCCGCCGGGTTTCCTGCACGGCTTCTGCACGCTGGAGGACAACTGCGAGGTCCTCTACAAGGTGACGGACTATTACAGCGCCGCCGACGACCGCGGCGTGGCGTGGGACGATCCCGATCTGGCCATCGACTGGCCGGTCGGCGCGGACGATGTCGTGCTGTCGGAGAAAGACCGCCATCACCCGCGGCTGAAGGACGTGCCGCCGGTCTTCAGCTGGAACGGCTGAGAACGGTCTGTGCCACAGGCGGGCCGACGGCCCGCAGGCAAAAATGGTCGGGCCGACGGTCCGCAGGCAGAAATGAGGCGGGCCAGACGGTCCGCAGGCAAAAATGGCCCGGGGCAATGCTCCGGGCCATTGTCGTTTCAGCGTGCCGGGTTCGTCAGTCCGGCCCGGTTCAGTTCGTCCGGCCCTCCAGCCAGGGCTTGCGGGCCCGCGGCGGGAAGGCGAAGTGGAAACCGTCGCGCAGCGACAGGTTGGGCGAATAGAACGGGTCGGCGTCGAGCTTCGGCCCCCAGCGCCGCCGCATGGTGGAGACCTCCGACTCAAAGCGCGCCTGCTTGGCCGGCGTGTCTTCCTGACCGCGCGTCTTGGATTCGAAGTGCAGCAGCACGGCGTTCGGCGTCCACACATTGCGGTAGCCGGCCTCGCGCACCTTGAGGCAGAAATCGACATCGTTGAAGGCGATGGCGAGGTGCTTGCCGTCAAGCCCGCCGACCTGCTGATAAAGCGCCCGGCGCACCAGCGCGCAGGCGAAGGTGACGGCGGAGAAGTTCTGCACCAGCGCCGCGCGGCCGAAATAGCCGAACACGTCGGTCGGCGGCGGGCAGTAGTGGCCGGCCACCCCGCGCAGCCCGACGATCACCCCGGCGTGCTGCACGGTGCGGTCCGGATAGAGCAGCTTGGCGCCGACGACGCCGGTATCCGGCAGGCATTCGGCCAGCCCCACCATTTCGCCGAGCCAGTCCGGGGTGATGATCTCCGTGTCGTTGTTGAGGAACAGAATGTAATCGGCCTCGACACGGTCCACGGCATAGTTGTGCATCGCCGCGTAATTGAATTCCGCATCATAGGGAATGACGCTGACGCCCGTGCGCTTCTTTTCTTCCAGATAGGCAAGCGTCTTCGGGTCGGAACTGCGGTTGTCGATGACGTGGATGCTGTAGTTCGGATATTTCGTCAGCGCCTGAAGGCTCTCGATGCACGGGCGCAGCACGTCGAGCGCATCGCGCGTCGGGATCAGGATCGCCACCGAGGGATGGGTCTTCAGCACCGGCAGCGGCCGGTTGCCGCCGAAGAAGGTGGCGCTGACGGCTTCGAGCGGCAGGTTGCAGCGGGTGTAATGGTCCTGCAGCGCGCGCAGCGCGGCGACGGCGGCATAGGGCTTTTCCTCGCTCGCCTGCGCCGTGCTGCCGGGGATGATGCGCCAGTGATAGAGCACCTGCGGAATGTGGATGATCTGCTCGGGCGTGATCAGCTCCGAGCAGCGCAGGATCAGGTCATAATCCTGCGAGCCCTCGTAGCCGGTGCGGAAGCCGCCGACGGCCCGCATCAGGTCCGTGCGCACCACGCCGAAGTGGCTGAACATGTTCTGGCCGAGGAAGAGCGCCGGGTTCCAGTCGCTCTTGAAGTAGGGATTGCTGCGCTTGCCCTCCAGATCGATCTTATCCTCGTCGGAATAGATCAGCCCGGCATCGGGATTGCGGTTGATGGCATCGACGACGCAATAAAGCGCATGGGGGGGCAGCCGGTCGTCGTGGTCGAGCAGCGCCACCCACTGGCCGGTGGCCAGTTCCAGCGCGGAATTCGACGAGGCCGAGATGTGGCCGTTCTGCTCGCGGAACACCACCCGGATGCGCGGATCGTTGCGGGCGAGATCCTCCAGCGTGGCGCGCACCTGCGGCTCGGGCGAGGCATCGTCGGCGATGCACAGTTCCCAGTTCTCGTAAGTCTGGTCCTGCACGCTCTCCACCGCCTCGCGCAGCAGGGCCTCCGGCGTGTTGTAGGTCGGCATGACGATGGAAATCAGCGGCCGGAGGGCGAACTGCCCGGCCTTCTCGCGCATGTCTTCCAGATCGCGCTGGGTCAGGGTGTCGTAGCGCTCGACCCACTGCTGATAGATATCCACCGCCGGCGGCGGCGGGGCCGCCCGGCGGAACACGCGCCGCAGTGCCGGCACGCGGCTGGCAACGGCCCTGAGCGGCGCGCTGGCGCGCCAGATGGTGGAGTTCTCGAAGGCATGCAGGCGCCGTTCGGCGTCGTCGAGGCGCCACAGCAACTGGGTCACGCGGTCGGCCTCCAGCCGGGCTTCCCCCAGTTCCAGTTCCAGTTCCTCGCGCGCCTTGCCGGCTGCTTCGTTCTCCTGCCGCAGCCGGTCGGCATCCTTCTGCAGGCTGGCATGAGCCTGCGCCAGAGCGCCGCGCTCACGCTCCAGTTCGGCGCGCTCCATGCGCATGGCGATGAGTTGCGCGCAGGCGCGCAGTTCAGCCTCGTCCGGTGCCCGGTCGCGCCGTTCCAGCAGCATCGCCCACGGTGCCACGAAACCGGGATCGTAATCGGCGCGCGGGCCGAAGCCCTGCGCGGCGAACAGGCGCAGCCAGTGCAGCGGCGGCTGCGCGCCGCTGTTCCGCTCTCCGCCATCCGGCTTCCCGTCGTTCCGCCCGCGGCCGGCAGCGCCGGCCGGCGCGGAGGCAAACAGCACCAGCGGCGCGGCGGCGCAGAGGCTGGCGGCCGCGCGCGCCGCCTCGTCCTCTGTCAGGTGCTCGAACACGCCGAGGCAGGTCACGAGATCGTAGGCGCCGGCAACCGGTTCGGTGACCGATCCCTGTTCGCAGAACGGTTTCAGGTCGTCCGGCACCTGGCCGATCGCATAGGCCGAAATATCGCGCCCGAACGCCGCAATGTTACGCCGGCGCAGTTGTTCCACCAGAAAGCCCATGGCGCAGCCGGCATCGAACACGCGGGCGGGCGCAAGCGTTTCCGCAATGGTGGCGGCGATGTTGCCGAACACGGCGGCCCAGTGCTTCTCCTGCCGGCTGTAGGGCACGTCGCCGCCCTGTGCGCGGTAATAAGCGGCGTCGAATTCTTCCGGACGGACAGTCGTCGTCATGCAGAGGCTCCGGCCTTGCGTGGTTCGCGCTCAAACGACATCGCCATTCCCCCGAACATCAATGCCGCGCCTTTCGTCAGGCGAAGCGCCCTTGCAGCTCAATTTGGCTCCGTTCTAATCGAAACAGCCGGCGACTGCCACAATGGCGATGCCTGTCCTGTCCGCCTGTGCCGGCCAGAGCGCGGCTTTTACCCGGCGTATCATGGCGCGAAGCGGCCGAGAGCCGCGTCGAAGGCTTCGCGCAGGATGGCGAACTTGCCCTGCCAGCCCGCGATCTTGGTCGGGGCGGCCTCGCCGGCGGGATAGCTGCGGCGCACCGGCACTTCGGTCACGCGGTAGCCGAGCTGGCCGGCCCGGACCGTCAGGTAGAACAGCAGCTCATAGCGCTGGAACAGATCGCGGAAGGGAGCGACGCGGGGGTCCAGCAGGTAGCGGCGGGAATAGGCGCGAAAGCCGTTGGTGGTGTCGCTGAAGCGGTGGCGGCCGGCCAGGCTCATAAGCGGGGCGTGAATCAGGCGGTTGCCGATGGTGCGTTCCAGCGGCGTGTTTTCCGCCTGCCCGCCGGGGCGGTAGCGCGAGCCCTGAACATAGTCGAAGCCCTCGTCGAGCCGCCGGCAGAATGTCGCCACGGCCTCCACGCCGTCCTTGCCGTTGCCGTCGATGGTGACGATGCCCCGGTAGCCCTCGTCGAGGGCCCACGCATAGGCCATGCGCAGTTGTGCGCTGAGCCGGCCGGGCCCGGTCTTGCGCAGCACGGCGCGCACCGGCACCGTCGCGATGAAGCCGGCATCAAGCGAGCCGTCGGTGGAACCGCCATCGGCCACCACGACATCGATGGCAAGGTTGGCATCGCGGATGCGGCGCAACTGGCCGCGGATGCGCTCGCCCTCGTTGATCACCGGAATGACCAGCACATAGGGATGGGCGCGCGGGCCGGAAAGGGCGGTCTCGAAGGCGGGAACCTGCCAGCCGCGGGCGGAAAAGACGGTTTCGGTGGCCATCGGGAAGCTCTCCGGGGCAGCAGGCGCGGCCGGGCCGCAGATGCCGCGCTGACGCGCGGTTTTGAACGTTTCCCCCGCGGCAGGGCGGGGTCGGGGCAGCGCCGGCCGGGGCGCCGTGCGGTGTTGTCAGGCGGCCGCCGGCCCGGCGGGAACGCCGCGCACGAAGCCGTCGTGGGCTGCCTGCCAGGCCGGCCCGCTGCGCTTCAGCAGCACGAACAGATCATAGATATTGTCGATCTTGCCGCCCATGACCGACGTGACGCGCGACGTGCCGGGCTTGCGCCGGAGCAGGATCGGCCGGCCGTCGTCGCGTTCGTTCATCAGCAGCACCGACTTGGTTTCGTAAAGCGATTTCACAGGCCGCGCCTCGCGCAGGCAGGGCAGAAAGCGCTGCGCATCCTGAAGCATGTGGCGGGCGCGGCTTTCTGCCTGAACGGGGAGACCGGCCGTGCCGGTCCAGCTGCTGTGCGGCGTGTAGCGCACATGGGTCAGCGAATAGAGCCCTTCGGCCGGATAGGGCATTGCCGAGAAGAACGGCCCGTCCATCAGCGTCACCGCAAGCCCGGCAAGGGCGGCGGGCGGTTCGATCAGGGCGATCTCGGTGAACTCGTGCTTCATCGGCGCCGGCGGCAGGCCGCCGGCCTCAAGAACGTGGTTGATCTGCGCGTAGGTGACGTTGAACACCTGCGGCGTCCGCACCGCCGTGCCGTCCGAAAGCGCAATCACCACCTCGCCGGGCCGCTCGCGCAGTTCCCCGGCCCGCGTCTTCATCCGCACCTCGATGCCGGCACCGGCGATGCGGGCGGCGAGCAGGCGGCGCAGAACGGTGTAGTCGAATGCATATTCGCCGCACTCGAACACCTCCTCCACCCGGTCGGCATCGAACAGCGCGCGCTGCATCTCGCTTGCCGGGCGGATGGGCGCGTGCAGCGCCGTGAACATCCGGAAGAAGCGTCCGGCGGAGATTTTCGACCCGCGGCGGGCGATGGCGTAGAGCATGCGGAAGTCGCGCACCACCGCCTCGGGAAAGTCGCGGGCGAAGCGCTCGCTCAGTGCCGCCGAGCGCGCCGCCGTGATGAAGCTGCGGGGATAATGGAACCCGGCATGAATGCGGGCCTGATTGACGCGCGAGGCGCGCGTCATGAAGGCGTCTTCCGCCTCCACCAGCAGCACGCTGGCACTGACGGAGCGCAGGAACAGCGCCAGGCAGCAGCCGTAGAAGCCGCCGCCGATGACCACGAAGTCGTAATGCCGCGTTTCCGGCGTCATGGCGCCGCGGCCGGGGGCGGGGCCGTCCTTTCGGCATCGACGGCGACGTTGAGTTCCTGCGTGGTGGCGAAGAGATCCTGCGCGGTGGCAAGAAGGTCGGTGCTGGTCAGCTCTTCCACGACGGTGTCGCCGGAGTTGGGGCCGGCGGTCGCCAGCAGCTTCTGCAGCCCCAGCGACAGGCCGAGCATCGCCAGCGCCAGATAGCAGGCGGTGCCGGCCTGCACGATCGCGGTCGTGAACCAGCCCTCCTGCAGGTGGGCGACGAGGAACAGCGCGGCCACCGCATAAACCACATAGAACAGCGAACCGGCGATGACGGCACCCGACAGCAGGCCCACGCCGGCCAGAACCACCGGCGCGGCATGGATGGCGAGGCTGTAGATGACGGCCAGCCGGCGCGCGGGCGCGTTGTCGGGGGCGGGCAGTGCCGGCAGACCGGCAACGGCGATGTGGTGAATGGGCAGGCCCTCGCCCAGCGGCGGAAAGCGCAGGGCGAGGTTCTGCTGCGGGTGGGCAAGCAGGCGGTTCAGCCAGGTGCGCGGAATGGCGATGGTGCGCATGTCGCTGAGCGAGATGCGGAACCGGCTGGCAGCGCCGAGCGCGGCGAGCAGAGCGCCGGCCGGCCCGCGGCTGCCTTTCGCCCCCGCCCGGGTGAAGACGCAGATGGTGTTGCGCGAGGCGGCCTCGTCCGCCGCCCCGATCAGGTCGAGGACGCCGGTCTCGGCGAGCGCGGTGATGACCACCACATCGCCGATGGCCTCGCCCGCGGCCACCACGCGGCGGGAATAGGGCTGCGCGGAACCGCGCACCCGCAGCACCCGCAGGCCGGGGCAGGCGGCCAGACAGGCCTTCAGCAGGCTGTCGTCGTCCTCTCCGATGCGCGCGACGATCAGAACCTCGTAATAGCGGAACCGTTGCGCAACGGCGGCGGCGGCGGCGGCGATGGCCGCAACGTCCGCGGCCGTGGCGGGCGCCTCGGGTATGCACAGCGAGATGAAGACATCCTCGCGCCGGACCGGTCTGCCCCCGGAATCCGCGTCCATCATGCCACTCCGGTTACCTCCGCCGCTGCCCGCAGCCGTTCCGCAGCGACCGCAACGCCGGCCAGTTCATCGCCGGCCACGGCCTTCATTTCCACCGACACGGCGCCGGCATAGCCGGTGCCGGCAAGGGCGCGCAGCACCGCGGCGGCTTCCTCTGTCGTCTGCGGCGCCGGCGCGAGGAAGGGGGCGCTGAGATGCACATGCGACAGATGCGGCCCGGCCGCGGCGATGAGCGCCGCCGCGTCGCCCGCCGCCCCGGTCATGTGCAGCGCGCCGAGATCGAAATTGAGCGTGACGGCGGGGTGGCCGGCCGCATGCACCACGGCGAGCGTTTCGGCAAAGGTGGTCATGAAGTTGGTGCCGTATCCGGCCGGATTCGGCTCCAGCGCCAGCCGGGTGCCGTTGGCAGCCGCCAGATCGCCGAGCCGGCGGAACACGCCGCAGGCGTGCTGCAGGGCGGCATCCGGCGAAAGCTCCGGCGGCACGACGCGCTGGCGCGGCGACCCGAACACCAGATTGGGAATGCCGAGACGGCCGGCCAGCACGATCGCCCGTTCCAGCCCGCGCACCAGCCTGTCCGCCGCTGCCGGCGGCCCGAAGAGCGCGGCGTCCCCGACGCCGAACAGCAGCGACTGCATCGACACCAGCCGCAGGCCGGCACCGGCGATTTCGCCGAGGCGTGCGGCGACGACGGCGGCCGGGGGCAGAAACGGATCGTCCGCGCCGGCAAAAAGCAGCGAGGGCGCGATCTCCAGCCCGTCAAGGCCATGATCGCGCAGGATGGCATAGGCCGCCAGCCGGTTGTCGAACGACCATGCGATGTTGGAGACCGCAAGCCGCATCATGGCCGGCGCGCCTTTTCGCAGAAGGCCTTCAGGTCTGCCATCACCGCCGCCTTGCTGCGGATATAGCCCGGCGGGCCGTCCCAGATCTGGCTGTACGCGGTGCGCATGTCCTCGTGGTAGAGCGGCGCGGCGGTGGCCGGCTGGTCGCTGCCGGTCAGCGCCCGGCAGATATCGCCGGCCATCAGCGGCTCCGGCGCCAGATGCAGCACCGGCAGGTCGTGGGCGATGGCGCGGCCGATATCGTCCCACAACCCGGCGAGGCCGTAATACTGGAACGTGCTGCCGGGGTTGGTGAAGGCCAGCGCCGTGGCCCCGGCGGCGGAAAGGGCCGCGGTCAGCACCGCACGGGTCTCGCCGGCAAGCCGGCTGCGGTCGGCCTCATACATGCCGACGCCGTCCGCGAAGCGGTAGACCGCCGGCAGCAGCGCGGCGGCGGGCGCCGGCAGGCTCTGTTCCAGCGCGGCATATCTTTCCCGCGTCAGGAACGAAGGCACGGGATTGAGGATGTCGAACAGGAAATTCTTCTTCATGCCCTGACCGAACAGGGCGGGCAGGCGCAGGATGTGCGTTGCGGGAAAAAGCGCGGCGCAGGCCTCTTCCAGCAGGCGGCGGTTGCGGCCATAGGCCTTGCCGGTCTCGAACAGGGCCGTCGTCTCGTCGGCGCCGGCGGCCGCATCGGCCAGCACCGCGACGGTGGAAATCAGCACGAAACGGTCGGCCTTCGCCGTTTCCAGACCGGCGATGAGCCGGCGGATATTGGCCAGATCGGCTTCGGGGTCTTTGTTGGCGGCCCACATCGTGGCCGGCGCCGCGGCGCAGACGAGCGTCCTGAACGACCGGCCGCCGATGTCGCCGATGGTGCGCGAGTTGAAGACGGCGCCGAAATCGTGGCTGGCCATCAGGTTTCCGCCCACGAAGCCCGTGTGGCCGACGAGTGCGTCGCTGTCGAATTCACCGGATGGCATGGCTCTACCGCATGTCAGGGCGGCATCGGAGATCGGGGCGATGCCGGGTATCGGGACGACCTGTCCGCGGCACCTGCCCGCGTGACCGGCGGCGGGGATGTCGCGCTACGGGTATCGCATCATTGCCACCGCCTCCACAATCCCCGCGCGCGGCCGGCGGGCGACATTCCCGGCCATCGTTGCGCCCATGGCGGTGGC
>NZ_DAISHT010000046.1:10272-22010 GCF_036822375.1 Pseudoxanthobacter sp.
CGGGCGGGCCGGGTGCGGGGGTGGTGCTGCTGCTGTCGCTGGCTGCGGCGTTCTGGGTCTGCGCGGCGCTGTGGGGGGGTGCGTGGCAGCGGGCGGCCGGCCATGTGGCGCTCATCGCCGCGCCGCTGACCGTGCTGGCCTCCCGTGCCGCCGGGGCGGACCCGCTGTGGGTGTTTGCCGTGCTCATGCCGGTTCTGGCGCTGGCGGGCGGGCGGCTCGGCGAGCGCTGGCTGCCGGCCGCCGCCGCCGCAGGGCTGGCGGGGCTGGCGGCGGTCGCGCTTCTGACGGCGCCGCTGTTCTGGCAGCCGGCGGCCACGCCGTTTGCGCTGCATCCGGCCGACGGCCCGTTTCTGCTGGCGGCGGGCGTGGCCGGCGGGCAGGCGCTGGCGATGCTCTGGCGCACGCTGCGGCCGCCCCTCGTGCCGCCGCTCTGTGCGCCGCCACCCTTCGGGCTGGCCCTTGCCGCCGCCGTCCTGATGCTGCCGGCTGCGGCGCCGGCCTTTCTCAGCAGCGACGACTATCATTTCGGCGAGACGCTTCTGGCCGCGCAGGCGCTTTCCGGTTCCACGGTCTGGTTCCGCGATTTTGTGCCGCCCCACGGCCTTTCCGATGCGCTCGGTCCGCTCGCTGCCGTTCTCAACGGCAATGCGACGGCGACGGGCATTGCGGTCGGCTCGGCCCTTGCCGGCTGGGTGGCGGCGGGGCTGCTCTACTGGCGGCTGATGGTGCGCCTCGGGCCCGTGGGCGGGCTGTGCATGGCGCTGGTCCTGTCGTTCGGCGGCGACAAGACCATCGGCCTCCTGAACCTCGTCGTCGTGCTGGAGGCGATGAGCCTGCGCGGGCCGGTGCGGGCGGGCCTTGCGGGCACCGCGCTGGCGGCGGGGTGCGTGCTGCTCAATGCCGGGCTCGGCGCGGCGATTGCGGTGGCCGCCGGGGCGGCCGGTACCCTGCTGCACCTGCACCGCGGCGGCTGGCCGGCCGCCGCGCGCTTTGCGGCGGCCGCCGCGCTCGCCGCGGCCGCCGTTGTTGCGCTGTTCTGGCCGCAGATCGCCGGTGCGTTCGCCTTCCTGCGCGTCTCCGGGCTCACCAATCTCACGATCTACGGCAACGACGACCTGCCGTTCCTTGCCGATCTGCCGCTCGCCTTCCTCTATGGCGCGGCGCCGCTTGTCGCGGTGCTGTTCGCCGGCCGCCGGGCTCTGCCGCCCGGCGCGCCGCCGCTGCGCCGGCTGGGGGCGGCGGTGGTCGTGGCCGGGCCGGTCACGCTGCTGGCGCTGCTGCTCAATGCCTATGCGGCCGGGCGCCTCGACACCGCGCCGGCGCGGGCGGTGATCGCCTCTTCGGCGGTGCTGGTGTTCCTGCCGGTGTGGTTCGCGCGGCTGTTCGCCGACGAGGGGCCGGCGATGCAGGCCCGCGCCGGCATCGTGTTCGCGCTGTTGCTGGGGGCTGTCGCGCAGCCCGTTGCGCCGCTGTGGCGCGGCGGGCCGCTGTTGCCGCCGGTGGCCGTTGCGCCGCTGCCGCCGGTTTCGGCCATGCTGCCGCGGCTCGGCGCCGGCAGTGCCGATCCCGCCCACGTGCGCCGCATCGAAGCGGTGGCCACGGTTGCCGGCGCACTGCTGGAGGACGGCGAGACCTTCCTCGATCTCTCCAACCGCAGCGCGCTCTATTTCTATCTGAACCGGCCGGCGCTGCCGCCGGTCGCCAGCTTCTACAATGCTGCGCCGGTGGCGTTCCAGCGCGACTTTCTGGCCGCGCTCGGAGATAACCCGCCGCCGCTGGCGCTCCTCGATGTCGGGGCTCAGGGCTTCGACGGCGTCAACCTGCCGCTGCGGTCTTACTGGATCGCCGATTATGCGCAGGCCCATTACCGGCCGTTCCGCTGGGGCGGCTACCTGTTCGGCATCCGCCGCGATCTGGCCGGCCGGCTGGGCCGCCTGCCGGCCGGCGGCGAGATCACGGTGCCCGACGTCTCCGATGAAAACTGGACCGGCGGCCTTGCGAGCGGCGCCACGGCGGCGACGTGGTCCTTCATGCTCGACCCGGCGGCGGCGCGCTATCTCGCTGTCGGCGACCGGCTGCAGTTTTCCGATGGTGTGGTGCGGACGATAACCCGCCTGGAGGGGCACTCGGTCGCCACAGACCCGCCGCTTGCCGCGCTGCCTGCCGGCACGCCCGGCGAACAGCCGCGCTTCCGGGTGATCGGGCCGGATCGGCCCGGCTCCGGCCCCGGCGACGACGAACTCTGGCGGCGCGCGTTCGACCAGCCGTTCCTTTACCGGATCCCCGCAGCCTGGGGCCGCTCGCTGCCGCTGCTGGCCGGGCAGACGAAGCCGTCGCCGGTCACGCTGTCGGTGACCGGCACGCAGGATGTCGTCGCCCCGCAGACGCCCGGCGGGCGCTTCGGCTTCAGCGGGCTGGCACCGCAGTGGCTGTTCCGCCCGCAGCCGGCGCTGCAGCCGGCGCGGGATGGCCTGCTGCTGTTCTCGTCGCGCTGCAAGAAACCCGGCGTGGCGCCGGTGTGGCGGGTGCTGTGGCGGGCAGCCGGCGAGCCGTTCTCGGAAGCGAACAGCGTGTTCTTCGAGGCCTCCGGCCCGCTCAGTCTGGTGCCGCTCGATGCCTCGGCGCGCTGGCGCCGCGCGCCCGGCATCGCGGAAATCCGTTTCGATCTTCTCAACGGTCCCTACTGCCGCGAAGTCGGGCTCGGCGACGTGCGCCTGCTGCAGCGCGTGCCGCCGGCCGGCCTGCCGCGCTGAGGCGCGCGGGCGGGCCGGCCGGCAACGGGTGCGGCGTCAGAACTGGGCTGCGACCCAGCGTGCGGTCTGCTCGATCTGGGCGGGGG
Source organism: Pseudoxanthobacter sp. (assembly GCF_036822375.1). NCBI lineage: Bacteria > Pseudomonadati > Pseudomonadota > Alphaproteobacteria > Hyphomicrobiales > Segnochrobactraceae > Pseudoxanthobacter > Pseudoxanthobacter sp. Next base: position 13,112 of record NZ_DAISHT010000046.1, read on the forward strand.
TGGAGAAGGCGCGGTCGATGGCAATCCGCTCCGCACCGCCGCTGCTGCCGGCGTCGCCGGCCGCCGCAGTCAGCGTTGCGGCCAGTGCCTCCGGGGTGGCGGCCGCGGCGAGGCGGAAGGCCGGTCCCAGCCGGGCGAGGTCGCAGGCCCCGTGGCGGTTGCTGACGACAGTGAGGCCGAAGGTGGCCAGTTCCAGCGCAGTGGCCGATTCCACCTGCGATGTCTGCGGCACCAGCGCCAGCCGTGCACCGGCGGCCATGGCGGCAAAGGTGTCGGCGGCCGGCCGGCCGAGGTTTTTCACCCGGCCGCCGCTCGGCAGGGTCAGATCGGCGCCGGGTTCGCCGAAGGCCACGATTTCCCACCGCGCGGTGGTGAACGGGTCGCTGCGCTGCCAGCGGTCGAGAGTGGCCACCACCAGCCGCGCCATGGCCGGGTCGGCAACCGGGTTCCACGGCACGATCAGCCGGTTTGCCGCCGGCTGCGCCGCAGCCGCCGCAGCCGGCGCGGCGGCCGGCAGCCAGGCCGGCCGCACGGTGATCTGGTCGAGAAAGCGCAGCCCGGCTGCGGCCGTGGACGCGGCAAGCGTGGTGGAGCCGAACAGCGCCACGATGTCGTTGCCCCGCGTCAGGGTCGAATCCGCCAGCCCCTGCTGGTCGATGTCCGGCACCACACCCGCCGCCGTCAGGTCCGGAATATCGTAGACGAGGCGGCCGCCGCGGCCGAAGAACCGGCGCTGGTCGTCGATGAGCGCCAGCGCCAGACGGGCATCGCGCCAGGTATCGGCAAAGAAGCCCTCGTCCGGCTGCACCGGAACGCGCGCCTTCCAGGCCCGCCATTCGGCCGGAATGACCACCAGCTCGGGCCTTGCCGTCTCTTCCAGCGTGGCGAGATAGAGCCGCAGCGCGGCAATCCACGGCGCATCGAAGCGGTCGCAGGCGATGATGCGCAGGCTGCGGCCGCGCTCTGCGGCGGCGCGGCGGGCGATCTCGATCAGCGTGGTGCGGCGGGTGGCAAGGCCGGTCTCCGGCCGGGCGGAGGCGATGAGGGTCAGGCGCGGGCGGCCGCCGTCTTCCGGCACGAAGCGCAGCGGCCGGAGCCGCTCGTCCGACAGCACCAGCGTGGAAGCCCCCGCGCTGGCGGAAACCGACAGCAGCGCCGGGCCGCCGCGCAGGGTGGCCGCGAGCGTTTCGGGGCTGTCGACCGTGACCATGTGCGATTCGAGCTTCAGCAGCGCCGGATCGGCGATCTTGGCCCAGGTGTAGCCGGCCTTCTCGCAGGCATAGAGCATGAGCCGTTCGACGGCGTGGGCGGGCGTGGCGTCGACCTGTCCTTTCTCCTCCGGGAAATCATCCCACGAGAGATTGAGGTCGAGCAGCGCGCGCAGTGCTGCGCTGCGGGCCCAGAACATCGAGCCGGCGGGGAAATCCAGCAGGCGATCCTGCGCGATGTCGACGCCGAGGCGCCGGGCGAGCTGCAGGCACGCGGAAAAATTATAGGCCCAGTGGATGGCTGAGGACACGCCCTTCCAGTGCTGGGGAAAGAGAATGCCGAGCCGCGGGTTGGCCTCGAAGGCGGCGAGGCCGGAGGCGACGATCTGCGGCGAACCGACGAGGTGGTGGAACAGATAGCGCCGCCAGTCGCCGCCGGCCGAATGGTGGGTGGAGCGCTTGGAGTGCAGGAACAGCACCAGCTCGTAATCGGCATAGATGTCGCGGAAGCCGACCAGCTTCGGCGCGATATCCCGCCCGCGGTTGGGCATGACCCGCACATCCATCGCCCCGCGCGTCCAGCCTTCGAAGGCCGCGCGGATGCTGGCGGCCTTCTCCTCGGTGTCGGTCGAAAGGAAGCAGTCGAACGGCACGGGAATGTTCTTCAGGTCCGACGCGATCTCGCCGGCCATGGCGGCATAGAACGCCGGGCAGACGACGGCGATGCGCGGCGGGCGGGCAAGCTGCGGACTGTAGGCGAACGGCACTTTCAGCACCGTATCGGCCTCGGCCGGAATGGAGCGGCTCGCCAGCGTGCCGCCAAGGCCGAACAGGCGCGGCAGCTTCCACGCCTCCGGCGGCACGTTGGCGCGCAATTCGCGCCGTTCCCGGATCCGCGTTCCGATCTGGCCGGTCAGCGTCCACCACACGGCCTTGGAGAGCACGCGCATGCCGCGGTCGAGCGGGTTGGCCGGCGGGCGGCCGGGCTTTTCGGTCGGCATTGAGAACGGGTTGGTCATCGGCGGGAAACTCTCGGCGTCGGACGCGGGATGGACTGACTTGTCTCGGGGCGGGCAGAGGCGGGTGTAGCCGCGTGCGGCCGGTGTGGCTCAGGCGCTGCTGCCCGCCGCCGCGGCGTGGCGCAGGGCGCGGTACCAGCGGGCGGTTTCCGCCAGCCCGGCGCCGATCTGCACCGGCTGCTGCCAGCCGAAGGCGGTGCGGAAGGCGCTGTCGTCGCTGGCCAGCGAGCCGACCAGCCGTTCGACCATCGCTTCGCGGTGCAGAAGGCGTCCGCCGGCGCGCAGCAGGCCCACCGGCACCGGCAGCAGCAGCGGCCGGCGCCCCAGCGCCGCACCGAGCGTGCGGATCATCTGCGGGGTGGAAAGGTCGCCCTCATCGCGGATGTGGTGCAGCGCGAACGGCCCGGCGAACGGCCGCGTGGCGGCCGCCACGATGGCATCGGCCAGATTATCGGCATGGACGAGGCTGCGGCGGTTATCGACGGCCCCCAGCGGCAGCGGCAGGCGGGAACCGGCCAGCCCCATCAGCAGGCGGAAATTGCCTTTCACCCCCGGCCCGTAGACCAGCGGCGGGCGCACCACCACCACCTCAAGGCCGGTGCGGGCGGCGATTCCGGCCAGCCCTTCTTCCGCCTCCCGCTTGGAGCGGCCATAGGCATCTTCCGGGGCGGCATCCTGCGGGGTCAGCGGCTGGCGGGGCCGGCTGCGCTCGCCGGCGGCCTTGAGGCTGGAGAGAAAGACGAAGCGGCGCACCCCGGCGCGTGCCGCGGCCTGCGCAAGAGCAAGGGTCGGGGCGACGTTGGCGGCGCGGAAAGCCGCCTCATCGCCCCCGGCGGTGCCGGATGTGCGGGCGGCGAGATGCACCACCACGGCGGCGCCATCGACGGCGCGGGCGAAGTCGCAGTCCGGCCGGGTGAGGTCGCCGGCCTCGAAAACATGTTCTCTGCCGCCTTCTGCGGCGAGCGGCGCGCGCACGATAAGGCGCACGGCCATCGCTTCCCGCATCAGGCGATGGCGCAGCGCCATGCCGACGAACCCGCCGGCGCCCGTCAAAGCCAGCATTGTGCCCCCGTCCCGATTGTCCTGCCCGGCGCCCCCCGGACCCGCGCGGTGCGGCATGTTGCCGTGCCGGCGGCCTTTTCCGGCCGCCGCCCGGCCGGGCCGGCGGCCTTTTTGCCGCTGCCCTCGTCGTGCAGCATCTTTCACAGCAAAGCGGCCGTGTCGAGGCAAACACGGTCGGCGGCTAAGCGTCGGCGGGCGGCCGGTTGACGCAACGCGACGATTGCACATTCGTGCCGCATCATGCTCAATGATAAAAGGTGTGCGCCGGCAGGGGGGGCGATCCCGGGGGCGATCCCGCCGGGGACCCGATCCCGCGCCGGCGCATCAGGACGAGGCGGCCCGATTTCGGGGGGAGGCCGGCAGGCCGGGGGCGGACAGGGCCGACCACCCCCGAGGCCCGCCGGACAGAGCGGACCGGATGCAACGAGCAGGCATGAAATACAAGCTTGTGATCTTCGACTTCGACGGCACGCTGGCCGATTCGATGCCGTGGTTCCTGGATATCGTCGACGGCGTGGCCGACCGCTTCAATTTCAAGAAGGTCGACCGGGCGCGGCTCGACGATCTGCGGGCCATGAGCGCGCGCAAGCTGATCGAGCTGCACGGCATTCCGTTGTGGAAGCTGCCCCGCATCACCCTGCACCTGCGCCAGCTCGCCGGCCGCGACAGCCATCTGATTCCGCTGTTCGACGGGGTCGACGAACTGTTCCGCGGCCTCGTCGGGCGCGGGGTCAAAATCGCCGTCGTCACCTCCAACACCGAGACCAACGTGCGCACCATCCTCGGCCCCGATCTGGCCGGGCTGGTCTCGCATTATGAGTGCGGCGCCACGATGTTCGGCAAGAAGCCGAAGTTCCGCAAGGTGTTGCAGAAGAGCGGGCTGGCCGCGCAGGAAGTGCTGTGCGTGGGCGACGAGATCCGCGACATGGATGCCGCCGCCGCCTCCAACATTCCGTTCGGGGCGGTGTCGTGGGGGTTCACCCGCGTCGAGGCGCTGGAAGCCCATGCGCCGTGCACGGTGTTCCGTCAGGTCTCCGACATTGCCGAGTGCGTGGCTTGAACCCTGAGCCTTCCGTTGCCGTGCCGGGGGCCGCCGGCCCCGTCGTCGCGGTTGCCGTGACCACGTTCCACACGGCCGACCGCACCGTTGCGGACATGCTGGAGAGCTTTTCGCGGGCGGCGCGCGTTGCCGGCGGAGCGTTTCCGGGCGTGTCGTTCCGCCTGCACCTCGTCGACAACACTGCCGGCGGCACCGACCGCGCGCGGCTTGAGGGCCTGTTGCAGCGCCATCTCGCGGCCGGCCTGCCGGTTGCGGCCGATATCCTCTCCGGTCACGGCAATGTCGGCTTCGGGGCGGCCAACAACCGCGCTCTGCTGGCCGAGAGCGCCGATTTCCTCGTCGTCGCCAACCCCGATCTGGTCTACGAGCCGGAGGCCTTCGCGGCTCTGCTCGTCACCTTCCGCGACAATCCGTCCGTCGGGCTCGTCACCCCGGCCTTCGTCGGCGAGGGCGGGCACGTCAGCCATCTGTGCAAGCGCTATCCCTCGTTTGCCGTGCTGTTCGGGCGCGGCTTTCTGCCGGGGCGGCTGCGGCGGCTGATCGCCGGCCCGCTGTCGGCCTATGCCATGGCCGACCGGGCGGCCGGCGCGGATTTCCGCGGCCCGCCCATCGTCACCGGTGCGTTCATGGCCTTCCGCCGCGGGGTGTTTCAGGACATCGGCGGCTTCGACGAGCATTTCTTCCTTTATTTCGAGGATTTCGACATCAGCCTGCGGGCCGGCCGGGTGGCCGACATTCTGTTCGCCCACCGGGTGCGTATGCGCCACGAGGGCGGAGATGCCGGCCGCAAGGGGCTGCGTCATGTCCGGCTGTTCAGCGCCTCCGCCGGCCGGTTCTGGCGGAAGCACGGCTTCCGGCTGTGGCAGGTGCGCGACGAGCCGCCCCGGCGCGCCTGAACGCGCTCACGGCACGCGCACGGTGACGGTGAAGTTCTCGCCGAGCCACGCCCCGTCGTCATGCCAGCGCAGGGTGAAGACCACCGTCGTGCCCGGCGCGGCCTCCGCGGTCGGCAGGTCGGCGAAATGCAGGCCGAACCCGGTGTCGGCGGTGTCGTCGTCGCGCATGCTGGTCCAGTCGTCCAGCGTCCAGCGCACGGTGGCCGGCCGCAGCAGTTCCACCCGCATCAGCTTGCCGGCCGGCAGCATGCGCAGCTTGTGATTGAAGCGCCACGGCCGCACCGGCGAGGTGACGCGGTCGGTCTGATAGCGCTTCACGGCCTGCGGCGGCTGGTCGAACACGGCCCCGTCGGCGAGCGAGCGCAGGAGCTTGATGTGCTCGGCGTGGGCCCACACCAGCGGCATGGCGCTGCCGGACGGTTTGCCGCGGAACAGTTCGCGGTGGGGCACGTCGGCGCCGTCCCACACCTGTTCCGGCAGCATGCCGCCATCGCTGGCGCAGGCCTCCAGTGTGGCGAGCAGGGCGCGGGCGGTGTCCATGCGGCCGGCGGCGATCTCGTAATGGGCCCGTTCCGCCGCCAGCAGCGGCCACGGCCGGCCGGTGCCGGTGCCGTCGAAGGCGCTGCCGTCATCGTGCTCGCCATAACCGTCGCCGTTGTAGCGCCGCCACAGCGGCCCCTGCGGCAGGTCCACCCGGACCGTGGCGTCGATGGCGCGCACGGTGGAGACGATGCGCGGGTCGTCTGCGGCCCTGAGGCCGAAGCGCACCAGCGCCAGCGCATCCGGGCTGACGAGGCGGGTGGCGGGGGCATCGCTCTCGCCCGGCGGGCGGTTCTTGATCGGCACGAAGCCGTCGAGGGGCGAGGCGCAGTCGGCCGCGTCGGGCGGGGCGATGCGCACATAATAGCCGGGGATGCCGAGGTCGCTGCACAGGCCGGTGCCGGTGGCGAAGGTCCAGCGCTCGATTTCGTCGTTCCAGGTGTCGGCGGTCTCGCGCAGATAGCGCGCCTGATCGCCGAGGCCGGCCGCCTCGGCCATGTCGGCGGCGGCGAGCAGGGCGGCGATTTCCACCGCAAGCGTGAACGGCGAATAGCCGGCGTCTTCCTCCCAGCGGTCCTGACCGGTCACCGGGCCGTTGACGACGAGGAAGCCCGCCGCTTTCAGCACCATCGGCAGGTAAGAGGCGCGCTCGCCCGGCGACAGCACGCCGTGGCGCGCCAGCAGGTCTGCCAGCAGGATGGGGAAGGCGCATTCGTCCATCTGCACGCCGTTCCAGTAGGGCCGGCCGTCGAGCCACATGTTCTGCGACCAGTGCCCGTCGGCCTCCTGCACCGAGCGCAGGTAGGCGAGGATGTCACGGGCGTGGCCGGTCGCCCCGGCGGCGAGGAAGCCGCCGGCCGTTTCCACCAGATCGCGCGGCCACACCAGATGGTAGCCGCCGAGATCCTCGTCGCCCTTGCTGAAGCCCCACGGCACCGACAGGCTGGCGATGGCGGCGCCGGGAAACGACACCGGCTGATGCACGGCCAGCACCGCGGTGGAGATGCGATAGGGATCGACCCCGCTCACGCCGTCCACCCGGTCGAGGGTGATGAGGCGGGACTGATAGTCCTGCCAGACGGCGCAGTAGCGCTCGGTCAGGGCGGCGATGCCGGTCTGCAGCGAGGCAAGGGCGCGCTGGGCGGCTTCCTCGGCCGCGCCGGTGGCAAAGCCGAGTGCCAGGGTGACGGGCGCCCCGGCGGCATCGAGGTCGATTTCGCCGATGAGGGCGATGTTGCCATCCCGGGCGCTGAGGAAGCGCTCGGCAAGGAAGCCGTGGCGTTTCAGGTCCTGCCAGCCATCGGAAACGCCGACGAAGCCGGCCGAGCGGGCGAGCCACGGCACCGAGGCGGCAACCGCGAGGTGGACGTGGCCGGAGCCGGCGGCAAACAGCATCGGGTGGCCCTTGTAGGCCCCGACCCAGCCGGTGTTGCCCGCCCCGGCGTTGACGATGTGCGGCGCGACGAGGGCAAACAGCCGGTAATCGGCCACATCCCCCTGCAGCGCCTCGAAGGCGATCTGCTGCACCACGGTGTCGCGGGCGGGATCGGACAGGATGTGCTTGGTGATGCGGTAGCGCCCGTCATGGGCGGTGTTGACGATGCGGAAGGCCGGCACGCCCGGCGCGATCATGGCGATCTGGTGGCTCGTGTCGCGTTTCTCCTCGGAGAAATAGCCGTTGGGGCCGGTCACGATCAGGCCGAAATCGCGGGTGCAGGCGCTGTCGACGCGCGGATAATAGACTTCGTTCAGAATGCCGTGGCTGATGGTGAACCACACGCGGCTTGCAGCGGTCAGCGCCGTGCCGACCGCGCTCTTGGCGCTCGATGTCCAGCGGGCCTGCGTGCCGGGCCGGCCGGGCGGATCGAACGGCGAAAGCGGGGGTTCGGTCGTCTCGGCCATGATGGCATTCCTTCCGGTGCAGCGGATCGCATCGCGCGAATCTTCTCGTTTGCCCAACACGATCACCGATTGGCGCGGCCGGCAAGCCGGGGCGGGCGGGATGTTGCGCCGGCCGGCCGGGTCGTGTCACATGCCCACCGGGCCGGGGCAGGTGCGCGAGGGGAGTGCGGCAACGTGGAACTGGGAATCGTTGGACTCGGCCGCATGGGGGGCAACATCGCGCTGCGGCTGATGGATGCCGGCCACCGCATCGTCGCCCACGACGTGCTGGCAGAGGCGCGGGCGCGGCTGGCAGCGGCCGGTGCGGAGCCGGCGGAGAGCCTTGCGGCGCTGGTGGCCGGGCTGGCGGCGCCGCGCACGGTGTGGGTGATGCTGCCCGCCGGCGCCGTCACCGAGACCGCCATTGCCGCTCTTGCCGACCTGCTTTCGCCGGGCGACTGCATCATCGACGGCGGCAACACGTTCTATAAGGACGATATCCGCCGTGCCGCCACGCTGCAGGCCCGCGGCCTCGATTATGTCGATGTCGGCACCTCGGGCGGGGTCTGGGGCCGCGAGCGCGGCTATTGCATGATGATCGGCGGCCCGGCGCAGACGGTGAACCGTCTCGACGGGCTGTTTGCCGCCCTCGCCCCCGGCGCCGGCGACGTGCCGCGCACCCCCGGCCGCGAAGGGCGCGATCCGCGCGCCGAGCAGGGCTATCTTCACACCGGCCCGGCCGGTTCCGGCCACTTCGTCAAGATGATCCACAACGGCATCGAATATGGCCTGATGCAGGCTTTTGCCGAGGGGTTCGACATTCTGGCCAACAAGAACACGCCGGCGCTTCCCGAAGCCGAGCGCTACGACCTGAATGTGGCCGACATTGCCGAGGTGTGGCGGCGCGGCTCGGTGGTGTCGTCGTGGCTGCTCGATCTGGCGGCGATCGCGCTGGCCGGCAACGAGAGCCTGTCCGATTACGAGGGGTCGGTGGCCGATTCCGGCGAGGGCCGCTGGACGGTGTTCGCGGCCATCGAGGAAGCGGTTTCGGCGGATGTGCTGTCGGCCGCCCTCTATGCGCGCTTCCGGTCGCGGCGCGATCACACCTTCGGCGAACGGCTGCTTTCGGCGATGCGCTACCAGTTCGGCGGTCACGAGGAACAGGGCAGCGGGCACTGAGCGGCGCGTTGCGCGCCGCCGGGCAGCAACGGGCACTAAGCGGCGCGTTGCGCG
>NZ_DAISHT010000047.1:0-21791 GCF_036822375.1 Pseudoxanthobacter sp.
GGATCAGGCTTGCGCCCATTGTCCAATATTCCCCACTGCTGCCTCCCGTAGGAGTCTGGGCCGTGTCTCAGTCCCAGTGTGGCTGATCATCCTCTCAGACCAGCTAAGGATCGTCGCCTTGGTAGGCCGTTACCCCACCAACTAGCTAATCCTGCGCGGGCCCATCCATCGGCGATAAATCTTTCCGCCTCAGCGCTTATACGGTATTAGCTCACGTTTCCATGAGTTGTTCCGTACCAATGGGTAGGTTCCCACGCGTTACTCACCCGTCTGCCGCTCCCTCCGAAAAGGGCGCTCGACTTGCATGTGTTAGGCCTGCCGCCAGCGTTCGTTCTGAGCCAGGATCAAACTCTCAAGTTCAAAGAGTTGTCCCGACATCGGTCACGCATTGACGAGGTCACATCAGGGCTCAAACCAGCTATCCAGCCAGCGAACCCTTGTGAGCTCTACGCGTCCGGCGTCGATCTTGTCTCTTCATGACCGGACACCCTATCCAGAGCATCCAATCCGCAAGACCACGCCGCCTGCGTTTCTCTTTCTTCCATCCAGATTGTCAAAGAACAGAGGACAATGCCTCAAAACCAAACCAAACCGTCAAACATCCCTACCCCGGCTCACACCAGAGCAGAAAGCCCAACCCTGTCAGGATCAGTCAACAGAACAACCAACCAAACCCCGGCGCCGAAGCGCTCAGGGCGTCGGCGCCCCGTCAGTGACCCGGCTTATAAGACCGCCGGGCCGGACACGTCAACTCGGATTTTGAAAATTTTTGCGGCAGAACGCCCAAAATTTCCGCAACCCATTGAAGGATGGGCCTCTTTCGAGGCCCATCCACAGCCGGCATCAGGCGTCCGTCAGCACCGTTTCAGCGATCTCGATACCGAATCCGCCGAGTCCCACATATTGCCGCTCGGACGAGGCGATGACGGAAATCGACCGGACGCCCAGATCGCGGAGAATCTGTGCCCCCGCGCCAATCTCGCGCCAGCGACTCATCCGGGCGAGTGCCGATGAATGGCGTTCCCCGTCCTTGCCCGGCTCCGGCTGTTCCGCCGGTCCGCTCTCCGCATGGGCTTCGCGCAGATAGATCAGCACGCCGCAGCGCGCCGAGCGAATGCGTTCCATCGCGGGTTCGGCCCAGCCCCGGCCGGCGCCGATTCCAAAGGTATCGGAGATCGGCTGTTCGCGATGAATTCGGCACGGCACGTTTTCCGCGCCCGAAACATCGCCGAACACCGCCACGAGATGCTCAAGCGGCTCGAAGGGCGAGCGGTAGACGTAGACCTGCGCCGGCAGGCCGGCGATGGCAAGGGAACGCTCGGAAACCCGGGAAACCAGTGCCTCGGTACGCAGCCGATAGGCGATGAGATCCTCGATCGAGATGATCTTGAGGCCATGTTCGCGCGCAAACGGCACCAGCTGCGGCAGACGCTTCACCGTACCGTCGTCGTTGACGATCTCCGAGAGCACGGCCAGCGGCTCGAGGCCGGCAAGGCGCGCCAGATCGACGCCGGCCTCGGTGTGCCCGGAGCGCGACAGCACGCCGCCTGCCTTGGCGATGAGCGGAAAGATATGTCCGGGCCGCAGAAAGTCGCCGGCGATGCAATTGCGGTTCGCCAGCGCGCGAGCGGTGTTACAGCGCTCTTCGGCGGAAATGCCGGTGGTCATGCCGACCTTGTAGTCCACCGTGACGGTGAAGGCCGTGCGCATCGGATCGAGATTCTGTGCCACCATCGGTGCCAGATTCAGTTCCGCCGCCCGCTCGCCCGTCATCGGAACGCAGAGGATTCCGCTGGTATGGCGGATCATGAAGGCGATCTTCTCCGGCGTCGCCGCGGCGGCCGCCAGAATGAGATCGCCCTCGTTCTCGCGATCCGTATCGTCCACCACGACGACCAGCTCGCCTTCGGCAAAGGCCTTTACAGCCGCCTCGATCCTGTCGAGTTCCATGAGATTCGACTACCGTTTCTCGAAGGCCGGCACCGCGCAGTGCAGCGCCAGACCGGGGCGGCGCCTGCGCAGCACGCCCTGTCCGCCGGACAACCCGGCAATGAAAACGCCCGGCCGATGGGAGCGGCCGGGCGCACTAACGAAGCGGATCCGTCTGCCTTTGGCAAGACGGACCGGTCAGTCCGCGAGCCGGCCGGCGACCAGGGCCCTCAGGGTCGCCAGATCGCGGGCAAAGAGGCGGATGCCCTCGGCCAGCTTTTCCGTGGCCATCGCATCCTCGTTCATGCCCCAGCGGAAGGCCCGCTCATCGAGCACGATACGGGCGGGGACATCGCCCTCCGCCGCGTCAGGCGAAAGCCGCCGTTCCAGAGGCCCGTTGTCGGCGGCCAGCGTTTCCAGCAATGCCGGCGAAATCGTCAGCCGGTCGCAGCCCGCCAGCGCCTCGATCTCACCGGGATTGCGGAAGGAAGCCGCCATCACCACCGTTCTGATGCCGTGGGCCTTGAAGGTGCGGTAGATCTCGCGCACCGACTGCACGCCCGGGTCTTCCTCGGGCGTGAATGTCTTGCCCGTGGATTTGACATACCAGTCGAGGATGCGGCCGACGAAGGGCGAAATCAGGAACGCCCCGGCATCCGCCGCGGCAATCGCCTGAAGACGGGAGAAGATCAGCGTCAGATTGCAGTCGATCCCCTCGCTCTGCAGCACTTCAGCAGCCCGGATGCCCTCCCACGTCGCGGCAACCTTGATGAGGATGCGCTCCCGCCCGATGCCGCGGGCGGCATAGGCGGCAATGACGGCGCGCGCCTTGTCGACGGTGGCCGCGGTGTCGAACGACAGGTCGGCATCGACCTCGGTAGAGACGCGGCCCGGCACCAGCGCGGTCAGCGCCGCACCGACGGAAACCGCCAGTCGATCGGCGACCGCGCCGGCAACCGCTGCCGGCGTTCCGCTCTGGGCGCGGCCCCAGGCCACCGCCTCATCCAGCGTTTCGGCAAAGCGGGGCAGGCTCACGGCCTTCAGCACCAGCGTCGGGTTCGTGGTGCAGTCCACCGGCTTCAGCTGGCTTACGGCATCGATGTCGCCGGTATCGGCGACAACGACGCTCATCTGACGCAGTTGGTCAAGCTTCGAGACCATGGCTGTTACAGCCTCCCTCGCTTACGCGTTACCAGAAAGCCCCCGCGCCTCAGCGGGCGGCCAGTGCACGGGCCTTCGGAACGATCGCTTCCACGGTCAGGCCGAAATGGCGATAGAGTTCACCGGCCGGCGCCGAAAGGCCAAAGCCGCGCACGCCGACGACATCGTCCTCACGCGCCACATAGCGCGTCCAGCCAAACGGAGAAGCCGCCTCGATGGCAAGGCGCGGGGCGGTGCCGAGCACCGCAGCGCGATAAGCCTCGTCCTGCTCGTCGAAGCGCTCCCAGCACGGCATGGACACGACCGCAGCGCGGATGCCCTCGCCGGCCAGCGCCTCGGCGACGCTGATGGCCAGGCTGACCTCGGTGCCGGTCGCAAGCAGGGTGATATCGCGGGCACCATCCGCCTCGCGCAGCACATAGGCACCACGGAACGGCTGCACGGCCGTGGCCGGATCGCGACGCACCTGCGGAACGGCCTGGCGGGAGGCAACAAATGCGCTCGGCCCCTTGCGGGTCAGCGCATCGTACCAGGACTCCAGCGCCTCCACGACATCCGCCGGGCGATAGACCCGCAGGCCCGGAATGGCCCGCAGGGCGGCAAGATGTTCCACCGGCTGGTGGGTCGGGCCGTCCTCGCCGAGGCCAATGGAATCGTGGGTCAGCACATGCACCACCTGAGCGCCCATGAGGGCGCCGAGGCGGATAGCCGGGCGGGAATAGTCCGAGAACACCATGAAGGTGCCGCCATAGGGCAGATAGCCGCCATGCAGGGCGAGACCATTCATGATGGCCGCCATGCCGAACTCGCGGACGCCATAATTGATATGGCGGCCGGTGAAGTCCTCCCGCGTCATCGTCGCCTGCACCTTGGTCTTGGTCAGGACCGAATGCGACAGGTCGGCGGAACCGCCGAGCAGTTCGGGGATCGCCACGGTCAGCAGCTCAAGGGCGCGCTGGCTGGCGGCGCGGGTGGCGATATCGGCCGGCGTGGCCACGAGGGCACGCAGGCCCTCCTGTACACGGGCTTCCAGATCAGCCGGCAGGTGGCCGCCGACGCGGCGCAGGAACTCGTCCCGCACCGGGGCCCCGGCCGCCGCGAGGCGATTGTTCCAGCCGGCATGAACCGCAACCCCGCGCTCACCGGCCTTGAGCCAGACCGCGCGGATGGCTTCCGGCACTTCAAACGGCGCATAGGGCCAGCCGAGCGCGGCGCGCGTCTTCTCGATCTCGGCGGCGCCGAGCGGGGCGCCGTGGGAACCTTCGCTGTCCTGCTTGCCGGGCGAGCCGTAGCCGATGTGGGTGCGGGCCGAGATGAAGACCGGTTTGCCGAGCTGCTCGCCGAGCTTGCGGGCCAGCGTGAAGGCGGCATCGATGGCTTCCGGGTCGTGCCCGTCGACTTCCAGCGTCTCCCAGCCGGATGCGGCGAAGCGGGCGCGCATGTTGTCGGAGGTGGAAAGGCTGGTGGAGCCGTCGATGGTGATATGGTTGTTGTCGTGCACCACGATCAGCTTGGAAAGGCCATAGTGACCGGCGAAGGAAATCGCCTCCTGGCTGATGCCTTCCATCAGGCAGCCGTCGCCGACGAACACCCATGTGCGGTGATCGACCAGATCGGCACCGAACTCCGCAGCCAGCTTGCGTTCGGCCAGCGCCATGCCAACCGCGGTAGCAAGCCCCTGCCCCAGCGGGCCGGTGGTGGTTTCGACGCCTTCCAGATGGCCATATTCCGGGTGGCCGGCGGTGCGCGCGCCGAACTGGCGGAAGCGCTTCAGCTCGTCCAGCGTCGCCTGCTCATAGCCGGTCAGGTGCAGCAGGGCATAAAGCAGCATCGAGCCGTGGCCGTTCGAGAGCACGAACCGGTCGCGATCGGGCCAGTGCGGCGCCTTCGGATCAAACCGCAGATGGCGGGTGAACAGCACGGTAGCGAGATCGGCCATGCCCATCACCATGCCCGGATGGCCGGACTTCGCCTTCTCCACGGCATCGATGCCCAGAAAGCGGATCGCATTGGCAAGGTCGCGGTGGGAGACGGCGGTTTCTGCTGAAGCCATGGCGCGGTGGTCCTCAAATTCAGATCCGAACGCGGCCGCGCAACTCCGCAGCCGGACGTTCACTCATGCTGCGCGCACCAAAGTGCGTGCACCCCCCTCTTGGCAAGAGAAAACCTGCATTCCTGCGTTCTTTGCAGGCAAAATCGGCCTCCGGTTGCCTTTCCGGCAACCATCATGACCGCCGCGCAACACCATCGCGGGCACCCTGACACGTCTTGATGGCGGTCGACGAAAAACACAATAAAGGCGCGACTCGGGATGCACCTCAGGAGCAACAGAGGTCTTGGCCTGCGAATCTCGCCAATCTCCGCGCATATGGATGGCGTCCCCGAGGGACGGGAAACAGGCGCCGCGGAACATCCCGATCACGATGGGGAGAAGAACATGTCGACCGTTCCGAAGCCCGGCGCGGCCCCGGCCTATGCGGAGCGGGTTGCACGCCATGTTCCCGGCATGGACGACCTCCATCGCATGACCGCACTGCTGCTGGCGGAGCGGGTGCCCGCTGACGGGCGTATCCTCGTTCTCGGCGCCGGGGGCGGGCTGGAGTTGCGCGCCTTCGCCGGGATGCAGCCCGGCTGGCATTTCGATGGCATCGATCCATCGGAAGAGATGATTGCTCAGGCACGCACTTTCCTTGGCCCGGCAAGCGACCGTGTCACCTTTCATGAAGGCTATATCGACACCGCTCCGGAAGGGCCTTTCGACGGGGCGGCTTGCCTGCTGACCCTGCACTTCCTGCCGCGCGAGGAACGCTTGCGGACGTTACGCGACGTCCGGCGCCGCCTTCGTCCGGGGGCACCGTTCGTCGTGGCGCACCACAGCTTTCCGAAGGCCGGAGGCCAGCAGGACCTCTGGCTCCGCCGCAATGCCGCGTGGCTGGTGGCGGCAGGCGTGCCGGAGGTGCGGGCGCTGGCCGGCATCGCCGCTCTGAAGGAACGCCTCCCCGCGCTGTCCCCGGAAGAGGACGAGGCGCTGCTGCGCGCCGCAGGCTTCACCGACGTCCAGCTCTTCTATGCCGCGTTCACCTTCAGGGGCTGGGTTTGCTTCTGCCCCGGAAAGTGACCGACAAACAGACGGGGCCGGAGAACCGGCCCCGCTGTGTTCGGACAAGACTGCATGAGCATCGGCCGGTTCGGCAGGACCGACGCCGCTATGCGATTGCGGACGCCGTTTCCACCCACCTTCTCAGGATTGGAAGATGCCGGCGATGCCGGAATAGACACCGAGCGCGCACATCACCACGGTGACGGTCCAGACCACGACGGCATAGCGTCCCTTGAGACGATAAGGCTCCGGCAGCGCCTTCTGCGACAGGACCACCAGAAAGCCCAGCACGATCGGCAGCAGCAGCGCGTTCAGCACCTGCACGAAGATGTTGATGTCGATGAGGTTGGCGCCGGACAGGACAATCGACACACCGACCACCAACACCGCGCCGTAGACCACATAAAACCAAGGAGCCTGCTTCACGCCATCGCCCAGGCTGCGGCGATAGCCGGTCACCTCTCCCAGCCCCCACGCTGCCGTGAGGCTGACGACGATGGCCGCGACCAGCGATGCCCCGACCATGCCGAGGGAGAACAGGATGCGGCCCGCGTCATAGCCGAGATGGGGCGTGATCGCATCGCTGATCTGCTCAACCGTATTGAGATCGACGCCGCCGTCGTTGTTGGCCCACAGCGTGGCCGCCGTTGTCACCAGCATCGCGATCATCACAAGCTGCGTAACGACGGAACCGATGGCCGTATCCCAGCGCGAATTCTTCAGGTCTCCGACTGTCAGGCCTTTATCGACGACCGCCGACTGCTGATAAAAGATCATCCACGGCATCACGACAGCGCCGATATTGGCTGCAACAAGGAAGAGATAACCGGAATTCGATATCGGGAAGCTCGCCAGACCCGTCATGACCTGATCCGGGTCGGGCTTCGACAGGACCATGGTAACGAGAAAGACGAGTTCGAACAGGCCGATGCCGATCGCAACGCGCTCCACCCGCATATAGGAGCCCGTCAGAACCATGATCACCAGAAACAGCGTGACAGCCCCCGTGGAGGCCCACATCGGAATGCCCCACATGAGCCCGACGCCGGCAACGCCGCTCATCTCGCACACAATCGCACCGGCACAGGCCACGATCAGCGTGGAGACAGAAAGCCACGCCCAACCGCGGCCGAAATGCGATTCGATCAGCTCGCCATGCCCCTTGCCGGTCACGACGCCGAGCCGGATGGTGAGTTCCTGCACCATATAGACGATCGGGATCAGAATGATCTGCGCGGAGAGCAACGTGTACCCCCACTGCGCGCCGCTCTGCGCGGCGGTTATGAGGCTGCCAGCGTCCGTGTCCGCGAGCATGACCACAAGTCCGGGCCCCATCACGGCCATATAGGCCAACAGGGCGGAGCGGCGGGTAAGACGTGGCGCAGAAGGATTTTGAGCAAATCCAGACTTGGTGATGTCATTCATGTTTCTGAGCCCAAGATGAAATCGATAATCTTGGCTAACCCAGCCACATCGGAATATCAAATGCTGATTTCTTGAATGATAAAATAGAAGAAATATATTTTCTTTATTTATAATAATTCTTCCGAGTTATATTTGATGTCACACGAACGATAAAACGCACTCAAACCGGAATTCTGTCTGTAGCCGACCAAGAGGGCTCGCCTGCGCAGGCGCGAAGACAGCCCCACAACCGGGACTGTCGCCACCTGTCTGGTGTTTGGGAAATGGAACGGGTGTCGCCGTCGCAGCGGTCGCGGGACATAGGACATCGCCGGCAGGGAACTGCCCTGCCGGCGACGTGTTGCATCCATATCCGGCATCAGGCCCGGCGGCGGGGATCGCGCAGCATTGCGATGGCATCGACCGTGAACGTACACACGACAAATGCCGCCGCGGCAAAAATAGTCGTTCCGATAACCACCGGGAAATCGCCGTCGAGCGCGGCGCCGATGGCGAGACGGCCGACACCATCGAGCCCGAAAATCGTCTCCGTCACGATGGCGCCGCCCATCAGCGCGCCCAGCTCCAGCCCGGCCAGCGTGATTACCGGGTTGATCGCCACGCTCAGGGCATGGTCGAAATAGACCCTGTTTTCCGACACCCCCTTGGCACGGGCGGTACGGATGAAATCCTCCCCCAGCACATCCAGCATGGAACCGCGCACGATGCGCTGGAAAAGCCCGATTTCCGCCAGAGCAAGCGTCAGCCACGGCAGGAAGAGGTGGCGCGCCCATTCGAAGGGATCGCGCGTCAGCGCCTTGTAGCCGCTGGAGGGGAACCACCGCAGTCCGATCCCGGTCAACTGATAGAACAGGAAATAGGACAGCAATATTCCGCTGAGGAAAGTGGGCACCGACAAACCCGCATAGGCACCGATCGCCAGCACACGATCCGTCCAGCTTCCGGGCCGGCGCGCGGCGATGACACCGGTGAGAATGGAGATCAGCATCCAGATCACCAGCGCACCGAGGGCCAACGACAGAGTGACATGCACCTTGGAGAGGATCAGGTCGGTGACAGGCGCCTGCTTGCGGAACGAATAGCCCAGCGCCGGCGGCCAGTGGAACAGCCCCATGGGCGCGCCCTGAATATCTGGTCCGCGGAAAAGATAGCCCCAGAGCTGGCGATACCACGGCTCGTTCAGCCCGAGCGAGCGCGCGATGGCGTCGATGCTCTCCTGCGTGGCGTTGCGGGGCGCCAGCATGGCGGCGGGGTTGCGATAGGCAAGGCGCGTCAGCCCGAAGGCGATCAGCAGAACCAGCAGCAGCGTCAGCGCCGCGCGCGCACCAAGCAGCACGAGCGGGGTCAGATGGCGCGCGAGGGTGCGCACCGGCAAGGGCAGCGTCAGGGCAGCGGTGGCCATGGCGGGCTTCCTTTCAGGCCTGATGGCGCGGATCGAGCACCTGCCGCAGTCCGGCGCTGAGGGTGTTGAAGCCGGCAACCGTCAGGAACAGGGCCAGTGCAGGCGCTGCTAGGAACCACGGCTGCACCTGATAGAGCGCGGTACGCTGGGCATCGGAAATCATGTTGCCCCAGCTCGGGTCGGGCGCCTGAATGCCGACCCCCAGAAAGGACAATGTGGCCTCTGCAATGATGTTGGCAGGCAATTGTACTGCCCAGTAGACGATCAGCAGCGGGGCGATATTGGGCAGGATCTCCCGCAAGAGGATCCGAGCGGTGCCCGCGCCGCTCATGCGCGCGGCTTCCACCAGCGGGCTGGAGCGCAGGCGCACCACCTCCGCACGCGTGATGCGCGCAAAATAAGTCCACGAGAACAATGCGATGATCAGCACGACCACGAGCGTGGCCGGCAACAAAGGCTCGCCGCTGTCGCTTCTGTTGAGGGCAATGAGCCCCAGCGCCGTGACAACGAAGGGAAAGGCCAGCGCGACATCGATGCCGAGCGAGATGAGGCGATCCGAGCGCCCTCCGACGAAACCGGCGACGAGCCCCACGAAAGTGCCGATCAGCAGCGCAAGCGTGGTCGCCGGGATGCCGACCAGCAGCGAGACCTGCGCACCGTAGAGCGTACGCACCAGCACGTCGCGGCCGTTGCCGTCGGCGCCCAGCGCAAAGCCGTTGCCGGGGCCGATCGGCAGCCCCTCCGGTGTCACCGCCACGTCGCGGAACTGCTCGGTCGGTCCGTGGCCGGTCAGCGCGGCGGCCACCGGCGCGGCCAGCGCGGCGAGCACAACGAGAATGACAATGGCGCCCCCTACTCGCACCGAAAGCGTGCGCCACAGGGTGCGTGCCAGCAGCCGCGCGCTCCCCGCCGGCGAGGCAGGCGCGGCGTCCGCTCCCAGGGGCAGGGCCCAGAGGCTGTCGGAAAGACGATCGGAGGCGCTGTCAGACATGTTCTTCAACCCCGGCAGGGCGCGAAAGCGCAGCATGGGCAGCAAGGCGCCGGCCCGGCACAGCAGCCAGCAGGCGGCGGGTGTAGGGATGCTGCGGATCGCGGAAAACAGCCTCCGCCGACCCTTCCTCGACAATGGAGCCCTCGTTCAGCACCACCACCCGGTCGCAGAGATCGCCCACGAGGCCGAGATCGTGGGAAATGAACAGGAATGCCGTTCCAAATCGCTCGCGCAGCGTGCGGATGAGACGGACGATGTGATGCTGGGTCGTGATATCGAGCGCGGAAACCGGTTCGTCAGCCACCACGAGCCACGGCTGCAAGGCCAGCGCGCGGGCGATGGCCACCCGCTGCCGCTGCCCGCCGGAAAGCTGGGCAGGAAATCGCGTGGCCAGTTCCTCCGGCAACTCGACCGCCTGCAGAAGCCGGCGCGCCTGCACATCCAATCGCCGGCGATCGCGCTCGCCGGCAATGCGGAACGGCTCGGCCAGAATATCGCCAATCCGACGGCGCGGATTAAGGCTTGCATAGGGATCCTGAAAGACGAGTTGCACCGCTGCGCGGGTCTGCCGGTCCAGTGCCGGCGCACCGCGGCCAGGCTGGTTATAGATCTGCCCGGCAAGGGCAACACTGCCGCCATCCGGCCTGTCCAGCCCGGCAACTACGCGGCCAAACGTGGATTTGCCGGACCCGGATTCTCCGACGAGGCCGAGGATCTCGCCGGGTGCGATGTGCAGCGAGATGCCGTTCAGAACCTGCCGGTTACCGCCCCGGCCGGCAAAACTGCGGCAGACACCTTCCGCTGCCAGCAGCACGGCCCCGGGCGCGCGCGGTGCCGGTGTTTCCGCCGGCCGCTGGTGGCGCGCGGCTGCGATGAGCGCTCTCGTGTAGGCTTCGCGCGGGCGGGTCCAGATCGCCTCAAGCGGCCCCTGTTCCACCGCCCGGCCGTGGCGCATTACCAGAACGTCGTCGGCGATATCCGAGACCACCGAAAGATCGTGACTGACGAAGATCAGCGCCGTTCCATGGGCCTCCTGCAGGCGCTTCAGCAACGCCAGAATGGCGGCCTGCACGGTTACATCCAGCGCGGTAGTCGGCTCGTCGGCAATGATCAGGCCGGGGTTGAGGGCAATCGCCATGGCGATCATAACCCGCTGCCGCATCCCGCCGGAAAACTGGTGGGGAAAATCATCCATCCGCGCGGCGGGGTTGTGAATACCCACGTCGGCCAGCAGCGCCAGCACCCGCTCGCGCAGCGCGCGCCGGCCTGTACGCTCATGGGCGGTTATGGCTTCGCCGATCTGATAACCGACCGGCTTCAGCGGATGCAGGTTGCTCTGCGGGTCCTGAAACACGAACCCGATCTCCCGCCCCCGCAAGGCCCGAAGCCGGCGCGGACCAAGGCCGATGATATCCTGCCCCTTGTGCAGCACCCGGCCGGAGACCGCCGTGCCCGCCGGCATCAGCCCCGTGGCCGCCAGCAGCGACACGCTTTTCCCCGAACCGGATTCGCCGACGATTGCCAGCGTCCGCCCCGCTTCGACCGAGAACGACACCCCGCTGACGAGAGTGCGTCCCGGAACCCGCACGCTGAGGTCTTGGGCAGCAAGAACGGCCATGAACATCCTCTCCGCGAGACAGATTGGGCAGACGCCCCGTTCGCAGACAACGCCTGCCGGCGAACGGGGCGGCTTCATCACTCCTTGATGGCAAGGTTGGTGATGTCGGCCTGCACGGCGAGCGAGGACCAGGTCCAGTTGTCCACCCGGTCGGAGGTGAGCGCGATCTTCCGCTTCTCGAACAGCGGAATCCAAGGCAGGTCGGCGGAAACGATGCGGTCTGCCTTGGTCCAGAGCGGGCCGGGATCGTCCGAGACATAAGCCGCGGCCGCCAGCTTGTTCAGTTCCTTGTTGTCGTAGCAGATCGAATAGACGTTTCCGGTGCCGCACGGCGCGGCATCGGAATTCAGCCAGCCGCCGAGCAGCATGCGGGTCGAGGGACCCTGCCAGTCGGGGGCGAAATTCGCGCTGAGGAACACATCCCAGCGGCTCGCCTCGTCCTGCACATAGGCCCGCCACTGCGCCTCCGGCAGCGGCAGCAGATTGAGCGTGATGCCGGCACGGGCCACGTCTTCCTTGATCGTCACGGCGATCGTCTCGGACTGGGCATCCGTGCGATAGATCGCATCGAGAGTGATGCCATCGGGATAGCCCGCCTCGGCAAGCAGCTTCTTCGCCTTCTCCGGATCGCCCTTGTAGCCCTCGGTCGGATAGGGATCGAAAGGCTCGTGGCCCAGAATGGTGGAGGTGATGATCTGCGTCAGCGGGACCGCAGCGATGTCACCGCCCTGCGTCTGCACCAGATGCGCGCGGTTGACCGCATAGGTCAGGGCCTCGCGCACACGCTTGTCGCGCAGCGCCGTGGCGCCCGGGCTTTTCGCCTGCGGGCG
Organism: Pseudoxanthobacter sp.; assembly: GCF_036822375.1. Classification (NCBI taxonomy): domain Bacteria; kingdom Pseudomonadati; phylum Pseudomonadota; class Alphaproteobacteria; order Hyphomicrobiales; family Segnochrobactraceae; genus Pseudoxanthobacter; species Pseudoxanthobacter sp. The sequence goes on from NZ_DAISHT010000047.1 coordinate 12,457, forward strand.
AGCATTGATGGTGATGAAATTCGCCGCGCCGGAGTTGGAGGCGTGCAACTGCCCCTGCCCGCCAGAACGGAAGCGCTGAATGGCAGCCGCCGGCGGCACGTCGAGATAAAGTGAGAGATCGGCTTCGCCGGCCTCGATCTTCTGCACGATGGTATCTTCGTTATTTGTCGTGAAATCGACAACGATCTCATCGACATAAGCTTTTCGAACAGGATCGGCTTCCGCCCTGTAGTCCGGCACCTTCTTCAGCACCAGCTCCTGGCCCTGCTCGTAGCTCTCCACATAGTAGGGACCGCTGGAGGGGAAATTCTTGCGGAACTCCACCGAGTCCGGGAAATATTTGGATGCAACTTCCGGGGGAAGCGGCGTGACGAAATTCATGGAGAGAATGTTCAGGAAATCGTAGTTCTTGGTATCGGAGCGCAGGACCAGCGTCCTGTCGTCCGGCGCCGAGACACCGGCGATCTCGTGGCCTTCCGTGAAGGCCTTCGTCGCCGCAAGATCGCCGGTCGGAACCTTGGCGAACGCCTTGCAGTAGTCGGCAAAACCGGAAAACGCGAGATTGAAATAATTGATTGCCGCGACCTGCTTGTTGGGGTCGCAGAAGCGCTTGATGGCATAGACGAAATCGCTCGCCTTGATGGCCCGGTCCGTGGGCCCGGCATAGCGGATGCCGTCGCGCAGGTGGAACGTGTAGGTCTTGCCGTCGGCGCTGACATCCCATGATTCAGCCAGATCGGGCACCAGCTTGGTATCGTCCTTGATATCCGACGAGGCACCCGGATAGCTGACGAGCTGCCGGGTGGTGGCGCGCAGGATTTCCCAGCTGTCGATGCTGTAGCCGGTTAGCGGGTCGAATGCGTCCAGATCGGGCGCGAGCGACGCAATGCGCAGTGTTCCGCCAGATTGCGGCTCAGCAAAAGATGGCGAAGCCGCCGAAATAACAATAATAGAAACGCCAGCATACAGCGATTCACGAATCATTATTTTAATTTTATTATGATACATAGACTTCTTTTCCATCATCAATTCGTGAATCACTTATAGAAAATGGCCGTCATAAGCGCACAGAACCAATCGCCATTTATTTATTGATATGGAACAAATTCAGCTCCATCCATAAGAGGGATCAAAAAATTGTTCCGGAATGCGGTTGTCTCTCGCTGGCGAACAGGCGATCCAGCCGGGCGATCGTGTCGGCATCCGCGCCGGTTACCCGCCCGGCGGCGGCCAGTTGCCACCAGCGCACGCCGCCGAGATAGACGGCGGAGAGCGTCGCGATATCGACGACCGCCTCGGCCGCGCCCGAGGCAAGGCGCTGCACACCGTCCGATGCAACGCGATAGAGGCCGTCATTGTCCGGCAGCAGCGCATCCTTCACCGCCAGTATCACCGGTTCGCCCGCACCGAAGCGCCGGCCGGACAATGCTCCCGCCACGTCTGTCAGGCGCAGCCAGGTCTCGTCACCCACCGCTTCCACGGTGGCCGCCCGGCTGTCCTCCAGAAGCCACGGCAGGGCGTCGTCCTCCGGCAGGCTGGCGAAGACGAGGCGGTGCGGCAGATCGAGCGAGAGCAGGAAGGAAACCAGCCCGGAATGCGCCTGCGGCGTCGCCGCCACCAGATCGCTGACGATCACGGTGCGCTCGCGGCCGGTGAACCATGTGTCATGGCCGACCGGATGATAGCGCGCGAACCCTTCCTCCCGCCCCGGGGCGCCGTAAAGCGCCACATAGGCCGGTCCGCCGGCACGTTGCAGAAAGCCCCGGTTCAGGGTCCACCAATAGGGCGAACGGGCAATGGCGCCCGGCCGCGTGCGGCCGGCAACGCGCTCGTAGACGGCGGCGATGATATCGAAGGCATCGGCCGCCGGCAGGAGGCGCACGGCCCCGCGCCCTTCCGCGCCCTGCCGCAGCCGGGCACGCTCCCTTTCCACGACGATGCGCGCCGAACGGCCGGCCACGGCATATCCGAACCGGCCGTAGATGCGCGCGTCGGAAGCCCGCAGGTTGGCGACGACCTCGCCGGCGGCGCGGATATCGGCAAGCTGGGCAGCGATGAGGCGCGAGAGGATACCGCGCCGGGTGTGAGTGGGCGCGACGCCCACATGGGTGACGGCAGCCTGCCGGACGCGCGCGCCGCCGGGCACGGCAAGCCAGCCGGAATAGGAATCGACCGTGCCCACCAGATTGTCGCCCTCGAACGCGCCGAACGTGCGGCCGGGTTCGAAGGTGCGGGCAACGAAAGCCGCGTCGAGCGGACCGGGATCGGGCAGGCCCAGCATCGCGGTCCGGAACGTCCGCGTCGCGGCGATGAAATCGTCGTCGCCCTTGAGACGGCGGATGTGGATACCGCTGGTCATGGCCGACGCCTCATTCCGCCGCCACCGCGGCCGCCGGCTGGCGCGGCGGCTCCGCGATCACCCGCGGTCGCGGCAGTTCGCCCGTCAGCACCGCACTGCCGATCTCCCGCGCGCGGTAGGAAACCGGATCGTGCACCGTGTGGGTGCGGGCATTGCGCCAGTAGAGATCGAAGCCATAGCGGTTTGCGGTCGCCCGCGCGCCCATGGCCTCGTAGATGTTGGCCGTAACCGCCAGCGAGACATCGGTGGCGATCACCTTGGCCTCGTCGATGATGACGGCGAGGCGGCCCCACGTTCCGGCATCGAGGGCCTCTCCCGCTTCAAGCGCCTGCTGATAGAGCCCGGCAGCCTTGTCGGCGAGCGCGACACCGGCGGAGATGCCGGCCGACCAGCGGCCGAACTGGACGAGATGGTAGGGATCGTCGACTGCCCTCTCCAGCCCGGATTCCGGCCACGCGCGGCTGTTGTTGCGCACATAGTCCGCCGCGGCATGCAGCGCGCCTTCGGCAATGCCGAGATAGAGATTGATAAAGATGAGCTGGCTGAACAGCGTCCTCAGCCCATCCCGCAGGTCGGCATCGCCACCGAAGCGTTCCAGCCCGGAAAGACGCTCATGCTCGCCGACGACGACATTGTCGAAGCGCACGCTGCCGCTTGCCGTCAGGCGCTGGCCCAGATTGTCCCAGTCGGACGCCGCCGTGAGGCCGGCGCGGTCGGGCGGCAGCTGATAGTGCACGCGTCGGCCGTTGTCCCAGAAGGTAGCGGTGATGACCTGTGCCACCGCCGTGCCTGTGGCGAATGTGCGGGTGCCGTTCAGGTAGGTCCTGCCGTCCTCGGCATGCAGGACCTCGCTCCACTGGTCACGCGGATTACTGACGCCGCCCTGGAACCAGCCCTTGGCCGCGACGCCCCGGGCGGTTTCCTCCCACTGGGCACGGGTGCCGAGAATGTAGGTCCAGACGCCGTTTGAATAATGATAGGCAATGAGCTGGCCGATGGAGCCGTCCGCCGCCGAAATGATGCGTGCGACCTGCAACGCCTGCGTCAGGTTCGCCCCCTGCCCGCCGAACGCACGCGGCACGGCCAGTCCCAGCAGCCCGGCCCGCCGCAGCAGCCCGATTTCCTCATGTGGGTCTTTGTTGGCACGGTCGCGGGCCACCGCGGTGGCGGCAAGATCGGCGGCCACCGCGCGCGCGGTCGCCTCCCACCGCGCGAATTCGGTCGGAGAAAGGCCTGCATAGGGCACGACGGCCGGGCTTTCGGCCCCGGAATGTGCGGCGGCGGAATCGGTCATGGCAAAGCTCACTCGCTGCGCGGAGCGCACGGTCACGCGGACCTGCACTGCACACTCGGGACGACAGGGAGATGGTCCGGCCCGCCTGCCGGGCCGGAGCGGTTCGGAAAACGGGGGCGCGGCTCAGCCGGTCGCCACCAGCCCGCGATCCCGCAGGATTGCGCCGGCGCCTTCGCCGAAGGCCCAGGCCTCCTCGATGTGCGGCTGGCCGGACAGGATGAAGTGCTCAAAGCCGAGAGCGTGATATTCGGCTATGCGGTCGGCAACCTGCGCGTGGCTGCCAACCAGCGCCGTGCCGGCCCCACCACGAACGAGGCCGTAGCCGGCCCAGAGATTGGGCGAGACCTCCAGTGCCCGCACATCGCCGCCCGCCAGCGCCTTCTCAGCGTGGCGGGTGGCCAGCGCAGTCATCACCTGCTGGCCAACGGACTGGGTGCGCGCCAGAATCTCGTGCGCCTTCGTCACCCGCTCCAGCGAAATGGTGCTGATGAGGCGCTGGGCCTCCTGCCAGGCGAGCTTTTCGGTCTCGCGCCCGATTACATGCAGCCGGATGCCGACGCTGATGCGCCGCCCCTTCGCCTCCGCAAGCCGGCGCACGCGGGCCAGCCGCTCGCCGGCCTCTCGCGGCCCCTCGCCCCAGATCAGCCAGACATCGGCGGTTTCCGCCGCCACGTCCTCGGCTGCCGGGCTGGCACCGCCGAAGAACAGCGGCGGCAGGCCATATTCACCAAAGCCGATCTGGGCCCCCTCGATCTGGTAATGCCGGCCGGCAAAGTCATACCGCCGGTCGGGGGCGACCGCCGCCAGCCCGCGCAGAATAGTCAGGAACTCACGGGTGCGTTCGTAGCGCTGGTCGTGGTCGAAATGGTCGCCGAAGCGCTTCTGCTCGAGGGGGTCGCCCCCGGTCACGATGTTGAGCAGCAGCCGCCCCTCGGTGAGGCGCTGGAAAGTGGCGGCCTGATGGGCGGCCAGCGTCGGCGAAATCAGGCCGGGCCGAAAGGCCACCAGAAAGCGGATGCGGCGCGTCAGCTGCGACAGTGCGGCGGTGGTGATCCAAGCATCCTCGCACCACGTTCCGGTGGGCGTCAGCACGGCCTCGAACCCGGCGCGCTCGGCGGCCCGCGCCACGTCCGCCAGATAGTCCAGCGTCGGTGCCCGCAGGGAGCGTTGCGAGGGGCCGTTGCCGAGATGGGAATCGTCGCCGGAGCCGACGATCTCGCGGCTGTCGCCGTTGGTGGGCAGGTACCAGTGAAGATGCAGGCTCATTGCGCTGCCTCCGCGGCCAGAGCGGCAAGATTGCGAAACCGGGCGCCGGGATGATCGGCGGCCAGCCGGTCACGCCCCTGAAACCGCCCGCGCAGCGTCGCGCCCTGCGCCTCACGCGGCCGGATACGGCCCCGGCGACGCAGTTCCGGCACCACGAAGGTGATGAAATCCTCGAAGGATCCGGGGCTGACGACATAGGAAAGATTGAAGCCGTCGACACCGCCTTCCTCGGCGATGCGCTCCAGTTCGTCGGCGACGCGCGTCGGCGAACCAACGATCTTGGGATGAATGCCGCCGATGCCGATATAGTCGGCGATGTCGCCCACGGTCCAGCGGCGCTCCGCGTCGAGGGCGGTCAGGCCGGCCAGCGCCGAGCGCCCGGCATTGGTTTCGATATATTCCAGCGGATGATCGAGGGCATATTGCGACCAGTCCACGCCGGTCCACGCGGAAAAGAGCGCCAGCGCCGCCTCGCGGCTGGTGTAGGAGAGATAATCGCGATATTGCGCTTCCGCCGCCTCGTCGGTTGCCGCCGGCACCACGGCCACGGCGGTGATGAAGCGGATCGCGTCTGGCGCCCGGCCCAGTTCCACAGCCCGTGCCCTGATGGCCTCCACGGAGCGCCGGATCTGCGCGGTATTGGTGCCGCCGAGAAAGACGACCTCCGCATTGCGGGCTGCAAATTCGCGCCCGCGCGGAGAAGTTCCCGCCTGAAACAGCAGCGGCGTGCGCTGGGGGCTCGGTGCGCAAACATGGGCATCCGGCACCCGAAACCAGCGTCCGTGGTGATTGATGGGGTGCACCTTGGCCGGGTCGGTATAGAGGCCCGCGGTGCGATCCCTCACGACTGCGTCGTCCTCCCACGAGCCTTCCCAGAGCTTATAGGTGACGTCGATGAATTCCTGCGCCCGGTCATAGCGCTCATCATGGTCGATCTGGCGTTCAAGACCCAGATTGCGGGCAGCGGATTCAAGCACCGAGGTCACGATGTTCCATGCCACACGACCGCGCGTCAGATGGTCGAGCGTGGTGAACTTGCGGGCCAGCAGATAGGGCTGCTCATAGGTGGCGGAAACCGTGACGCCGAAGCCGAGATGCCGGGTTGCAGCCGCCATTGCGGAAACCAGCAGCACCGGATCGTTGATCGGCGCCTGCGCCGCCGTCCGCAACGCGGCATCGGGCGTGCCGCGATAGACATCGAGCGGCCCCAGCGCATCTGCCAGAAAGAGCGCGTCGAACCCGCCCTCGTCCAGCAGCCGGGCAAGGCCGGTCCAGTATTCCAGCGTGGTATGGCGGTGAGCCTGATCGCGCGGATGACGCCACAGCCCGGCCGAGACATGGCCCACCACGTTCATGGCAAAACCGTTGAGGATAAAGGGCTTCTTCCCGCTCATGACGGATGCCTCAGGAATAATAGGTCGGCGCCGGATCGCGCCCATTCAGCGCCCAGTCACCGACCTCGATCACTTTGTAATGCACGGGATCGTGGGTGCTGTGGGTGCGCACGTTGCGCCAGAAGCGATCGAGGGCGAAGCTGCGGGCGGTGGAGCGTGCGCCTGTCAGCTCGAAAAGCCGGGAGGTGACCTCAAGAGCGACCTCCGTTGCGTGGATCTTGGCCTGATAGGCAACCGCCGCCGCATGGCCACGCCCGGCCTCGGTCAGCGCCTCACCCTGCGCGATCGCCTGCTGCAGCACAGCGCCGGCAGCGTCCGCCAGCGCCTCGGCAGAGGCCAGTGCCGCCGACAGGCGGCCGAACCGCTCGATCACCAGCACATCGTCGCCCGCGGCCAGCGCCGGTGATGTCACCCACGGACGACCGTGGGCATGGACATAATCCCGTGTCGCGGCCAGAGCGCCGCGGGCGGTGCCGACATAGAGTTCCGCGAACGCCAGCTGGATCAGCGGCACATGTACCGTGACATGGGGCGGATGTTCCGTTGCCTCCGGATAGTGCTGCACGAGATCGTCGCGGCCGACCGCCACGTTCTTCAGCGCGGCGCTGCCGCTCACGGTCAACCGCTGGCCGATATTGTCCCAGTCGTCACCGAAGCTCAGTCCCGGCGACGGATTGGCCACGATGAACTGCCCGATGTGACCGCCGGCATCCTGGCCGTCGATCACGGTGCCCGTTGCGAAGCGGACCCAGACGTGCAGGCTGTCGGCCACCGCCGCACCGCTGGTGAACGGCTTGGCGCCGTTCAGCACGAAACCGCCAGCGGTTGCGCGCGCCTCGATCAGTGGTTCATAGGCCGCCTGCGCGATGCCCGCGTGAAACCAGCCCCGATGCAGGAGACCATTGAGCCGCTTTTCCGCCAGCGCACGGTTGGCACCGCGCAAGGCAAGGGTGCTGCCGAAGAAATGATAGGATGCAAGCTGCGCGATGGAGGTGTCGCCCTCCGCCAGGATGCGGATGATGCGCAGGATTTCCGTCACGCTCGCACCGCCGCCGCCGAGATCGGCAGGAATGGCGATGGTGAGCAGCCCGGCTTCGCGCAGCAGCTGCACCTCGGCCACGGGCGGCCGGCCGGCGGCATCGCGCGCGGCGGCTGTTTCCGTCAGCCGGTCCGCCACGGCCCGGGCTGCCGCGGCCCACGCCGCAAAGCGCGGTCCCGGAGGTGCGACGGGCGGCAGGGTCGGGAAAACTGCATGAGCTGTCATTCGGGGCGCGCCTCGGACGTTGCCGCGCGGTGGGGAAAGCCATGGCGCGCGGCCGGATGATCGACAGGGGGGCGGGGCGCGGCGCCGAACAGGCGCTCGCGCAGGGTAAGGGGCACTTCGGGCCGCCCCGCGGGGCGGCGTCCGCGACGGATCAGTTCCGGCACCACGAGACGGGAAAAATCGACGAAGCTGCCCGGGCTGACCACATGGATGAGGTTGATGCCATCGGTGCCGGTCGCCTCCAGCCAGTCCTCCAGACCGTCGGCAACCGCAATCGGATCGCCAACGAAGGTGCGGGTGCGGCCGAAGCCGCCCTCCGGCGCCAGCGCCTGCCGCAGCGTCCACGAACGGCCGCCATCGGGATCGTCGAACATGCGCAGCAGCGAGCGGTTGGAGTTGGTCTCCAGATAGCGGATCGGCGCATCCTGATCGGCGTCAGAGAAATCGACGCCGGTCGAGGCCGAATAATGCACCAGCGCACCGGTCGCATCGTAGAAACGGCGATAATCGGCGAACCGGCTTTCCGCCTCTGCACGGGTCGGCGCCACCACGACGGCCACTGCACTGACAAAGCGGATGGCATCAGGGGCGCGTCCTTCCTCGCGGGCCAGTGCGCGGATGGTCTCGACATTGCGCCGAACCCCGGCGGCATCCGCTCCGGCCACGAAGACGAGCTCTGCATGGCGGGCGGCAAACCGCTGCCCGCGCGGCGAGCCGCCGGCCTGAAACAGCACCGGCACGCGCTGCGGGCTCGGCTGCGCAATATGCGGCCCCGGCACGCGGAAGAACCGGCCATGATGATCGATGGCGTGAACGCGGGCCGGATCGGCATAAAGCCCGTCCGGCCGTGCCGCGCTGCCTTTGTCTGCGACGACCGCATCGTCTTCCCACGAGCCCTGCCACAGCTTGTAGGCGACGGTAAGGAACTCATCCGCGCGATCGTAGCGTTCGTCGTGATCGACCTGCCGCTCCAGACCTAGATTGCGGGCCGCGCTTTCAAGTTGCGAGGTCACGATGTTCCACGCCACCCGACCGCCGGAAAGCTGGTCGAGCGTGGTGAATTTACGGGCCAGCAGATAGGGCTGCTCATAGGTGGTGGAAACCGTCACCCCGATGCCGAGATGCCGCGAGGCGCCGGCGAGGGCGGAGACCAGAAGCAGCGGATCGCTGAGCGGCGACTGCACCCCGCGGCGCAGGGATTCCGCTGCGCCACCGCCATAGGTATCGAGCAGCCCCAGCGCGTCGGCGATGAAGACAGCGTCGAAGCCACCCTCCTCAAGCACTTCAGCAAGCCCGATCCAATAATCGAGATCGTCGTGGCGGAAGGCCTGATCCTCATCATGGCGCCACAGCCCGTAATTGACGTGCGAAACGGCGTTCATGGTGAAGGCGTTCAGAATGATCTCGGACTTCGGCATCTTCAGACCGGCTCATCTTGCAACATACGGAACACGGTCCGCGGTGAGGGGAAGCACGTCGGAGGGGAAACAATCATCCCCTTTAATATCGGAGACCTGCTTCGCCACGCATGAGCTTCGTTCGATATGATGGTGGTCGACAGGGCACTGGCGACCACAGAGAAGCCTGAATTTCACAGGCGTTTTCAGTATCTTATAAAAACCACCGGCGCGATCCGGCAGACCGCCGGGGCTCGCGGATCATTTGTGCATCTATAATCTACATATTGACTAGATTAAAGTTATGCCATGCTCGGGGCCGCGCGTTGAGGAACAAATTGGTGCTGCCGCCCGACCGCCA
>NZ_DAISHT010000048.1:0-1358 GCF_036822375.1 Pseudoxanthobacter sp.
GGACCTGACGCGCGAGCGCCTCTATCTGGAGACGATGCAGAAGGTGCTGGGTTCGAGCGACAAGGTGCTGATCGACGAGAAGGCCGCCGGGCCGGGCGTTGTGCCCTTCCTGCCGCTGGACAGCCTTTCCGGTGCCCGTTCTGCCGGCGCCGCCGCCAATGCGGGAGGCGCAAAATGAGGGGCGGGATCGTCGGACTGATCGTGGCGGCCGTCATCGCGGTGCTCGCCTATTCGTCTCTGTTCATCATCACCCCCGCGCAGCAGGCCATCGTGCTGCAGTTCGGCGAGGTGCGGCGTGCGGTGACGAGCCCGGGGCTCAATTTCAAGATCCCCTTCATCCAGAACGTCGTTTTCCTCGACAAGCGCGTGCTCGACCTGCAGGTGCCGGAGCTGGAGGCCATCGCCGCCGACCAGAAGCGCCTCGTGGTGGATGCCTTTGCCCGCTATCGCATCATCAATCCGGTGCTGTTCTATCAGACCGTGAACAATGTCGATGAGGGCAACCGGCGCCTGTCGACCTTCGTGCAGTCGTCGATCCGTTCGGTGCTGGCGGAAGAGAGCTTCCTGGCCGTGGTGCGCGACAGCCGTCCGGACCTGATGCGCCGCATCCGCGAGGACGTGCAGCGCCGCGCCAACGGCATCGGCGTGGAGGTGGTGGATGTGCGCCTGCGCCGGGCGGACCTGCCGGAGGCCAACAGCCAGGCGATTTTCAGCCGGATGCAGACCGAGCGTCAGCGCGAGGCGACCGAAATCCGGGCGCAGGGCGCCGAGGCGGCGGCCCGCATCCGTGCGCAGGCCGATCGTCAGGCGACCGTGATCATCGCCGAGGCCAACCGCACCGCCGACGAAACCCGCGGCGAGGGCGATGCCCGCCGTGCGGCGATCTTCGCCGGCGCGTTCGGCAAGGATCCGGATTTCTTCGCCTTCTTCCGCTCCATGCAGGCCTATGAGGCGGCGCTGAAGCCGGATGGCACCCGCATGGTGCTGTCGCCGAAGTCGGAGTTCTTCCGCTACTTCAACGATCCCAAGGGCCGCTCCGTGCCCGCCCCGGCAGCCCCGGCTGCGGCGCAATGAGCGACTTTCTGGTGGCGCTGGGGCTGGTGCTTGCCCTTGAGGGCACGCTCTATGCCGCAGCACCCGGCGGCCTGAAGACGATGATGAAGCAGGCCATTGGCACGCCCGACAGCGTGCTGCGCGCCGGCGGCCTCATCGCGCTGGCCGTCGGCGTCGGCCTCGTCTGGCTGGTGCGCCACTGAACAGCGGCCGGGGCGGCCGAATGCGGCGGGAAGACCGCCGGCCGCCCTGTTCCTGCCGTTTTGCCACCTTGCTTTCTTGCCACCTTGCTCCGGCGAAATTGC
>NZ_DAISHT010000048.1:1458-21326 GCF_036822375.1 Pseudoxanthobacter sp.
TGTTCCTGCCGTTTTGCCACCTTGCTTTCTTGCCACCTTGCTCCGGCGAAATTGCACCGGCCGATTTGCCAGCCTGAACGGCCAGCCCGCGGTCTGCGTGTCCGAAGCTCTGTCTGTCTGAAGTTCTGTTTGCCTGAAGTTCTGCCTGCCCGGCCGGACCTGCCGGCCCCGCCGCCTTCGGGCCGGCTGCCGGGCCGCCGGGCGGGGCTGCGGCCGGTTGCACCCGCCGCCGGCGGGCCGGGCTGCGCGCAGGCGCCAGGGCCCGGCACCGGGCCATCCGGTTTCCATGCACGGGAGAAATAACGATGCGCGTCACCCCTTCCTCTGCGACGGTCCGCACGTCCGCGGGGGCCCTGCGCGCTGCGCGCCTGAAGCAGGCTGGCGCCGTGCTCGGCCTCGCCGGGGCTCTGGCCCTTGCCGGTGCGCTGCCGGGCCGGGCCGAGACGGCCGCCACGCCGGCGGTGCCGGTGCCTGCGCCCGGCCACCCGGCCGGCCCGGCCTCGGTCGCCGATCTGGCCGAGGGGCTGCTTGACGCGGTGGTGAACATCTCCACCTCGCAGAAGGTGGAGGCGCCGAGCCAGGTGCCGGTGCCGAAGCTGCCGGAAGGCTCGCCCTTTCAGGATTTCTTCGACCAGTTCATGGACCGGCAGGGCAAGGGCGCCGACCGTCCGCAGCGCGTGCAGTCGCTGGGCTCGGGCTTCGTCATCGATCCGGCCGGCATCGTGGTGACCAACAACCACGTCATCGACGGCGCCGACGAGATCACGGTCAACTTCTCCGACGGCACCAAGCTCAAGGCCGAGGTGGTGGGCCGCGACAAGAAGACCGATCTGGCGGTGCTGAAGGTGAAGCCGGAAAAGCCGCTGAAGGCGGTGGATCTGGGCGATTCCAACAAGATCCGCGTCGGCGACTGGGTGATGGCCATCGGCAACCCGTTCGGCCTCGGCGGCACCGTCACGCTCGGCATCGTCTCTGCGCGCAACCGCAACATCAATGCCGGGCCCTATGACGACTTCATCCAGACCGACACCGCCATCAACCGCGGCAACTCGGGCGGACCGCTGTTCGACATGTACGGCAAGGTGATCGGCATCAACACCGCCATCATCTCGCCCTCGGGCGGTTCCATCGGCATCGGCTTTGCCATTCCGGCCTCCACCGCCAGCCACGTCATCACGCAGCTGCGCGAGTTCGGCGAAACCCGCCGCGGCTGGCTCGGCGTGCGCATTCAGGAGGTCAGCGACGATATCGCCGAAGGCCTCGGCCTGAAGAGCGCAAAGGGGGCTCTCGTGGCCGGCGTCACCGCGGACGGCCCGGCCGCCAAAGCCGGCATCGAGCCCGGCGACGTCATTCTCACCTTCGACGGCCAGCCGGTGCCGAAGATGAGCGATCTGCCGCGCATGGTTGCCGATACCGGCATCGGCAAGAAGGTCGATGTCGTCATCGTGCGCAAGGGCAAGGAGCAGACCCTTCAGGTGGAACTGCAGCGCCTCGACGAGAAGGCGGAGCCGGGCGACGAGGCGGGGGACGCCGGCGACAAGGCACCGAAGGCGGCCGCGACGGAAGTGGCCGGCCTGAAGCTGTCGGCCATCACCGCCGAGCTGAAGGCGAAGTTCAAGATTGCCGACAGCGTGAAGGGCGTGCTGGTCACCGATGTCGATCCGGCCTCCAACGCGGCGGAAAAGCGCGTGCAGGCGGGCGATGTCATCGTAGAAGTGGCGCAGGAGCCGGTGACGAGCCCGCAGGACGTCGCCGAGCGCATCGCCAAAGCAAAGAAGGACGGCCGCAAGACCGTTCTCCTGCTGCTGGCCAACCCCTCGGGCGATCTGCGCTTTACCGCTATCCGCATCAGCGAGTAAAAACGGCCCCGGGCCGCCGGCTGCAACGCCGGCGGCCCGCAGCGCTTCCTCTCACCCGGCCGTGTCATTTGCGATGAATTCCCAGTTCCTGCGCTTCGCCATCGCCGGCACCCTCGGCTTCGTCGCCGATGCCGGCATGCTTTATCTGATGATGGCGCTCGGGCTTGGCCGTTTCAGCGGGCGGCTGGTGTCGTTCGTGTTCGCCGTCTGGGTGACGTGGCAGTTCAACCGGCGTTTCACCTTCCGCCAGCGGCGCGATATCTCGGCCCTGCGTGAGTTTGCCGAATATTTCGTGGCAATGCTCGGCGGCGGCGCGGTCAATTATGCCGCCTACAGCGTGACGGTGCTGCTGCTGCCCGACAGCACCTTCGTGCCGCTGGTCGGCGTTGCCATGGGCGCGCTGGCCGGCATGGTGGTGAACTTCATTACCGCCAAGTGGCTGGTGTTCCGCAGCTGACGGCAGCGCGGGCGCAGAACCGCCACGGGGAGGCGACATGGCGCACCAACAGGCCGGCAGGGCCGCCGCCGGCACCCGCCTTGCGGGCTTTTTCGCCCGCGCCGGGGCCGGCAGTGCCGGGCTTTTTCGCGCCGCCGCGGTCGGCGTGCCGGTGCTGGCCGGGCTCGTCTCGGTGCTGCTCGGGCAGGATACCAACTGGGACCTGCAGAACTATCACTGGTACAATGCCTTCGCCTTCTTTCACGGCAAGCTGTGGACCGACCTCGCCCCGGCGGGGATGCAGACCTATTTCAACCCGCTGATCGATCTGCCCTATTATGCGCTGAACCGCGTGATGCCGGCGGCGGCCGTCGGCTTTCTTTCCGGTCTCGTGCAGGGGCTGGCGTTCTGGCCGCTGCTGGCCGTCGGGTGGGCGCTTTTTGCCGGGCGGCCGGCGCCGCAGCGCCGGCAGATGGCGCTGCTCCTGGGGCTGGCCGGGCTTCTCACCGCCAATTTTCTCTCCACCCTCGGCAACACCATGGGCGACGGCCTGACGGCCGTTTTCGTGCTGGCCGCGCTGGCGGTGTGCGTTGCCGCGGTGCCGCGGCTTGAGGCCGAAGCCGCCCGCCGGCCGTGGTGCGGCGGGCTCGCCGGGGCCGGCCTTCTGCTGGCGGCGGGGTGTCTGGCCGGCATCGCCACCGGGCTCAAGCTCACCAATGCCGTCTATGCGGTGGCGCTGTGTGCGGCGCTGCTGCTGCTGCCGCTGGCCGCGGTCGCGCGGCTGCGGGTGGCGTTTCTGTTCGGCCTCGGCGTTCTGGCCGGCACCGGCCTTTCGGCCGGCTGGTGGTTCTGGACGTTGTGGCAGGCGACCGGCAACCCGCTGTTCCCGCAGTTCTCCGGCCTGTTTCCGAACGAACTCGCCCGCGATGTGGGGGTGGTGGACACGCTGTGGCGGCCGAAATCGGCGCTGGAAGCGGCGCTGTGGCCGTTCATCACCGCGCTCAACCCGCGCCGTGTCGGCCAGATCGCGCTGCATCAGGTGCTGTGGCCGCTGGCGACGCTGGCCTTCGGCGCGTTCCTGCTGCGCCTTGCCGCTGCGCGGGCCGGGCTCGCGGCGGCCATGGCGCCGCTCGGCGGCCGCGGGCGGCTGGTCATCGGCTATATCGTGATCGGCTATCTGGTCTGGCTGAAGCTGTTCAGCATCGGGCGCTATCTGGCGCCGATCGAAATGGTGCTGCCGTTTGCGATCTGGCTGCTGGGCACCCGGCTGCTGCCGGCGCGCCGCGCGGCGGGGCTGACGGCGGCGGCGCTGGCGCTGTCGGCTGCCGTCACGCTGTTCGGCGGTGTGACCGGGTGGAGCCACTCCGGCTGGGCCGATCCGGCATTCCGCGCCGACCGGCCGGCCATCGACGACCCGGCGCGGGCCACGGTGCTGCTGGCCGGCGGCGAGCCGCCGTGGGGCTTTCTGGTGGCCGAACTGCCGCCACAGGTGGCCGCTGTCGGGCTGGTGACGACATTCCCCGAATCGCCCGCCTATCGCGCCCGTGCCCGCGCGATTGCGACCGGGCGCGGCGGGCCGCTCTATGCGGTGCTGCCCGGCGCCCGCGACCGGCGGGCCGATGAGGCGGCCGCGCTCGACCGCCGCTTCCGCGCGCTCGGCCTCGGCTCAGCCGGCTGGAACTGCGGCGCCGCCCGCTCGGCGGTCGCGGCTCTCAGGCTGCGGGTGCAGGTGGTGCCTTCCGCCGATGGCTGCCATCTGGCGCCCGCCGCCCCGGCCGCCGACCTTGCCGCGGAGAATGCCGCTTTGCAGCAGAACGGGGCGGCGATGCTGGCGGCCTATGGCTTCCGGCTTGAGCCGGAAAGCTGCACCCCGCTCACCGCCTTCATCGGCACCCGGCCGTTCGGCTTCCAGTGGTGCCGGGCCGCCATCGAATAGCCCGGTGGCGCAACGCACAACGCCCCGGCGGGCCGGCCCGCCGGGGCGTTGCGTTAAGGCATCGCGCTGCGGCCCGACGGGCCTCAGGCGGCGAATTCGCTGTGGTGGTAGCCCTGGAAATAGAGCAGAGCGGACAGATCGCCGTGATCGATGCGGGCATCGGCCTCGGCGGCAACCGCCGGCTTGGCATGGAAGGCCACGCCAAGGCCCGCGGCGCGGATCATGGCCAGATCGTTGGCGCCGTCGCCCACCGCAATCGCCTCGGCGGCGACGAGGCCTTTCTCGGCGATCAGCGTCTCAAGCCGGGCGAGCTTGGCGTCGCGGCCCAGAATGGGTTCGCCCACCCGCCCGGTGAGCCGGCCGTTCTCGACGATCAGCGTGTTGGCGTTGTGCTCGTCGAAGCCCAGCGCGGCGGCGACCTTTTCGGTGAACACCGTAAAGCCGCCGGAGACGAGGGCGGCATAGCCGCCGTTGGCGTGCATGGTGGCCACCAGCGCCTTGCCGCCGGGGGTCAGCGTGATGCGCTCGCGCCAGACGCGCTCGGCCACGCCGGCATCGAGCCCGGCCAGCAGGCCGACGCGCTCGCGCAGCGCCGGTTCAAACGCGATCTCGCCGCGCATCGCGCGTTCGGTGATGGCGGCGATGTGGTCCTTCAGGCCCAACTCGGCGGCCAGTTCGTCGATGCACTCCTGCCCGATCAGGGTGGAATCCATGTCGGCCACGATCAGGCGCTTGCGCCGGCCGGCCTGAGGCTGCACGAACACGTCAACCGGCGCATCGCCGAGGGCGGCCCGCAGCGCGGCCTCAAATTCCTTGCGGCCGGCGGCCGGCGCGGTAAAGGCAAGGTCGGCGGCGATGCCTTCGGCCAGCGTGTGCGGCGTGGCGGCGACGGGCAGGGCGCCGGCCGCCTTCCCGATCAGCGCCGGCGTCAGCACCGGCCGGCCGGGGCCGGCGACGAGGGTGGCCACCAGCGGCGCCGGCGCGGTTGCGGCTTCGGGAGAATTCGGCATTGGAAAGGGCTCCGGTCATGATGTCCGCTCACGCATGCGCGCCGCGCCCGCAACGGACGGCGATCCTGATAGCCGGGCCGACGGCCAGCGGCAAGTCGGCGCTGGCGCTGCGGCTGGCCGCGGCAACCGGCGGGCTCGTCGTCAATGCCGATGCCATGCAGGTCTATGCGGAACTCGCCATTCTGACGGCGCGGCCGGGCGCGGCCGATCTGGCGGCGGCCCCCCACCGGCTCTATGGCTATGTGAGCGCGCGCGAGGCCTCGTCGGCGGCGCGCTGGGCGGAGGATTGTCTGGCGGTGCTGGACGAGGCGCAGGCCCGCGGCGTGCCGGCCATCGTGACCGGCGGCACCGGGCTCTATTTCGAGGCGCTGGTGAACGGCCTCTCGCCGGTGCCCCCGGTGCCGGAGGCGGTGCGGGCGCACTGGCGGGCTGAGGGGCAGCGGCAGACCGCGGCAGACCTTCATGCGCTGCTCGCCGCGCGCGATCCTGAAATGGCGGGGCGGCTGCGGCCGGGCGATACCCAGCGCGTGGTGCGGGCGCTGGAGGTGCTGGAGGCGACCGGCCGCTCGCTCGCCGAATGGCAGGCGATCGCCCCGGTGGCCCCGGTCGCCATCGCCGGCCCGCGCCTCGTCATGGCGCCGGAGCGCGGCTGGCTGCAGGCGCGCATCGCCGCGCGGCTTACCGCCATGGTCGACGAGGGCGGTCTTGAGGAGGCGGCGGCCTTCGAAGCCCTCGGGCTCGATGCCGCCCTGCCGGCCACCCGCGCCATCGGCGTGCGCCCGCTCGCCGCCGCCGCGCGCGGCGAGACCAGCGTTGCGGCGGCGGTGGCGCAGGCGGTGACCGACACGCGGCGCTATGCCAAGCGGCAGGAGACCTGGTTCCGCAACCGCATGGCCGGTTGGCAACGGGTCGACCCGCGCAATATCAGTGAAGCTGTCGGGGCGATCACGAAAGAATTGCATTGCCCCTCTTGACCGCGCCGGCGGTGGCCCCTATGGTCCGCCGCGAACAGAGGGAGTTGCGGCCGATGGTCGGTCTGGGCCTTATCGTAATTCGGGAGCGCGTCGCCGGGATGGCCTGAAGGGCCGTCCGGAGTGGCTGACGCGCGCAGGGGGCCTCGGGGCCCCTTTTTTGTTGCCCGCGGGTCTGCCAGACGAAAACCCCGGACAGCGAAGCGCGAAGGCCGCGATCACCCGCCACCGACAACGACGAAGGACCCGCACGAAAGCCAGCGGCACCCGGGCAGGACGCCCCCGATATGACGGGGCAGACCGGGCGCAAGGTGTGGGAAGCCGGAGAGACGAGAATGATGCGCGAGATGACAGGCGCCGAAATGGTTATCCAGGCGCTGATCGACCACGGGGTCGACACGCTGTTCGGCTATCCGGGCGGTGCCATCCTGCCGATCTATGACGCGATCTACCAGCAGGACAGGATCAACCACGTTCTCGTGCGCCACGAGCAGGGCGCGGGCCACGCGGCCGAGGGCTATGCCCGCTCGACCGGCAAGGTCGGCGTCATGCTGGTCACCTCCGGTCCGGGCGCGACCAATGCCGTTACCCCGCTTGCCGATGCGCTGATGGATTCCATCCCGCTCGTCTGCATCACCGGGCAGGTCGCCACGCACCTCATCGGTTCGGATGCCTTTCAGGAGTGCGACACCGTCGGCGTCACCCGGCCGTGCACCAAGCACAACTGGCTGGTCCGCCGCATCGAGGATCTGCCGCGCATCCTGCACGAGGCGTTCTATGTCGCCACCCACGGCCGGCCCGGCCCGGTCGTCGTCGACATTCCCAAGGACGTTCAGTTCGCCCGCGGCCACTATACCGGCCCGCAGAACGTCATGCACAAGACCTACCGGCCGAAGCTGAAGGGCGATCTCGACGCCATCCGGCAGGCGGTCGAACTGATGGCGCAGGCCGAGCGTCCGGTGTTCTACACCGGCGGCGGCGTCATCAATTCCGGCAAGGCGGCCAGCCAGCTTCTGCGCGAGCTGGTCGATCTCACCGGGTTCCCCATCACCTCGACGCTGATGGGGCTGGGTGCCTTCCCGGCCTCCGACCCGAAGTGGCTCGGCATGCTCGGCATGCACGGCACCTACGAGGCCAATCTGGCGATGCACGACTGCGATCTGATGATCGCCATCGGCGCGCGCTTCGACGACCGCATCACCGGCCGCCTCGATGCCTTCTCGCCCGGTTCCACCAAGATCCACATCGACATCGATCCCTCGTCCATCAACAAGACGGTCAAGGTCGAGCTGCCGATCATCGGCGATGTCGCCCATGTTCTGGAAGACATGGTGCGGCTGTGGCGCGCCTCCGGCCACCGCTCCGACCCGGAGCGCCTGAAGCCGTGGTGGAAGCAGATCGACGGCTGGCGGGCGAAGAAGTCGCTGTCCTACCGCAAGAGCGGCGACGTCATCATGCCGCAATATGCGGTCGAGCGGCTCTATGAGCTGACGAAGGACAAGGATGTCTACATCACGTCCGAGGTCGGTCAGCACCAGATGTGGGCGGCGCAGTTCTTCCACTTCAACGAGCCGAACCGCTGGATGACCTCCGGCGGTCTCGGCACCATGGGCTACGGCCTGCCGGCGGCCATCGGCGCGCAGCTCGCCCACCCCGGCAGCCTCGTCATCGACATTGCCGGCGATGCCTCGGTGCAGATGACGATGCAGGAGATGTCGACGGCCATCCAGTATGGCCTGCCGATCAAGATCTTCATCCTCAACAACGAGTACATGGGCATGGTGCGCCAGTGGCAGCAGCTGCTGCACGGCAACCGCCTGTCGAACTCCTACACCGCCGCGATGCCCGATTTCGTGAAGATGGCGGAAGCCTTCGGCGGCGTGGGCATGAAGGTCGACCATCCCGACGATCTCGACGACGCCATCCGCGCGATGATCGCGTGCGACAAGCCGGTGCTGTTCGACTGCCGCGTCGCCAAGCTGGCCAACTGCTTCCCGATGATCCCGTCGGGCAAGGCGCACAACGAAATCCTGCTCGGCGACAGCGTGCCGGATCACGAGCTGGAAGACGTGATCGACGCCGAAGGCAAGATGCTGGTCTGAGGCCTGCATCCTGCCTTCTCAGCCCTCGCAAGGCCCGGCCGGGCGGCAATCGCCCCGGTCCGGGCGCCGGCCGCGGCAGGCGGCATCGCGATTTGCGGGATAAATCCCATGTTCATGAAATTCGATCCCAGTCCCATGCGCGCACCCGAGATTTCCGAAAAGCACACGCTCTCGCTCATCGTGGACAACGAGCCGGGCGTTCTGGCCCGCGTCATCGGCCTGTTCTCCGGGCGCGGCTACAACATCGATTCGCTGACCGTGTCGGAGACCCAGCACGACCGGCAGGTTTCGCGCATCACCATCGTCACCACCGGATCGCCGATGGTGATCGAGCAGATCAAGAACCAGCTCGACCGCCTCGTGCCGGTCCACCGGGTTGCCGACCTGACGGCCTCCGGCTCGGCGATCGAGCGCGAGCTGGCGCTCATCAAGGTGCGCGGCCGCGGCGAGGATCGCCGCGAGGCGCTGCTGGTGGCGGAAGCCTTCCGCGCCCGCGTGGTCGACACCACGCTGGAGAGCTTCGTTTTCGAGCTCACCGGCAAGCCCGACAAGGTCGACCAGTTCATCGAGCTACTGCAGCCGCTCGGCGTGGTGGAAGTGGCCCGAACCGGCGTTGCCGCCATCGGCCGCGGCGCCGAGGGGCTCTGACAGCCTGTTTTCCTGCCCCGGCGCGGGCGCCTTTCCCGGCGTCCGCGCTTCTCTTCTGCGGCTCGCTCTCTTGATCTGACGGCGCCGAGGTGGTTAAGCAGCCCGCGGCCATCGGCGGGACCGATCAGGACAAGAACAGCCGATCTCCGGAACGCTTGAGAAGGAAGTGACCAACATGCGCGTTTACTACGACCGGGATGCCGACCTGAACCTCATCAAGGGCAAGAAGGTCGCCATTGTCGGCTACGGCAGCCAGGGCCATGCCCATGCGCTGAACCTGAAGGATTCCGGCGTCAAGGAAGTCGCGGTGGCGCTGCGTCCGGGTTCGGCCACCGCCAAGAAGGCCGAGGCCGCCGGCCTGCCGGTGATGACCCCGGCCGAGGCCGCCAAGTGGGCCGACGTGGTGATGATGCTCACCCCGGACGAGCTGCAGGGCGATATCTATCGCGAGAGCCTGGCCGACAACATGAAGGAGGGCGCGGCCCTTCTGTTCGCCCACGGCCTCAATGTGCACTTCAACCTGATCGAGCCGCGCAAGGACATCGACGTCCTGATGGTGGCCCCGAAGGGCCCCGGCCACACCGTGCGCGGCGAGTATCAGCGCGGCGGCGGCGTGCCCTGCCTGATCGCCGTTGCGCAGGACTACACCGGCAACGCCCATGACATCGGCCTGTCCTATGCCTCGGGCATCGGCGGCGGCCGCGCCGGCATCATCGAGACCACCTTCAAGGAAGAGTGCGAGACCGACCTGTTCGGCGAGCAGGTGGTGCTGTGCGGCGGCCTCGTGGAGCTGATCCGCGCCGGCTTCGAGACCCTCGTGGAGGCCGGCTACGCCCCCGAGATGGCTTATTTCGAGTGCCTGCACGAAGTGAAGCTGATCGTCGACCTCATCTATGAGGGCGGCATCGCCAACATGAACTACTCCATCTCCAACACCGCGGAATACGGCGAGTATGTCACCGGTCCGCGCATCATCACCGCTGAGACCAAGGCGGAGATGAAGCGCGTTCTGGAGGACATCCAGTCCGGCAAGTTCACCCGCGACTGGATGCTGGAGAACAAGGTCAACCAGACCTCGTTCAAGGCCACCCGCGCCCGCAACAACGCCCATCCGATCGAGGAAGTGGGCGCGCGTCTGCGCGACATGATGCCGTGGATCAAGGCCAAGGCGCTGGTCGACAAGACCCGCAACTGATTGTCCCGATCCCGGGACGGACGGAAAAGGGGCGCCTGCGGGCGCCCCTTTTTTGTGGCGGCTTTTGTGGCGGCGGTGGCGGCCGCTGCGGGGCAGGGTAAGACAGAGCGGATTGACCGGGCCGATGCGGCGGCGATTCGCGGCAGGCCGGCAGCAGACGGGACAGAGCGCCAATGACGACGTCCGAAATTCCGGCACCGGCCGCCGCCGGCACAGGCCTGACACGCCGTACCGCACTGGCCGGGCTGGGCCTTGCCCTTGCCGGCACCGCAGCGGCCTGCGCCGGGCCGAAGCAGATCAACGGCAAGACGGAGGCGGCTTCCGGCACGGTGTCGCTGGAAAAGTGGGTCGGCGGCTACTGGGCCGCGGGCACGGTGGGCGAGGGCGTTCTGCACTTCCGCGGCCGCGACTATCCGTTCTCCATCAGCGGCTTCGGCGTCGGCGGCACCGGCGTGGCCCACGTCTCGGCCGAGGGCAATGTGTACGGCCTGACCGATCCGGCGAAATTTGCCGGCAACTACAGCCTGCTGCGCACCGGATTCGTGTTCGGCAACATCGGCCCCGGCACGCTCTATCTGGAAAACCAGAACGGTGTGCGCATGCAGCTTCAGGCCCGTCGCCGCGGGCTGATGCTGAGCTTCGGCGGCGATGCCATCACCGTCACCATGGGCGCCCCGGAGCGCAGGCCGGCGCCGCAGAAGCCGGCGACGAAATAAACGGCCGGTCCGGCTCGCGCCCTCTCAGTTCGCACCCGTTCCGGCGGTCTCGGTCTCGGTCTCCGGGGTCGCCGGAACGGCGGTATCTGCGGCCGGGCGGCGGGTGTGGGCGTCGATCAGGCGGCGGGCAATGCCGGGCAGGGCGGCCGCGGGCCCGCCGGCGTCGAATATCTGCCCGGTCACGAAGGTGCCCTCAATCAGCAGCAGCAGGGCATCGGCCAGTTCGTCGGGTGCCTCGGCGGCCATTTCCCGCGCCATGGCCTGCAGCCGGGCCCGCAGGCGCTGCTTGTTGCCGGCCACCACGGCGCGGCCGGGGTGATCGGGCTCGCCGGGCAGCTCCAGCGCTGCATTGGTGAGGCCGCAGCCCCGATAGTCCGGCCGCTGGGCGCGTCCGGCGAGGCCGGTGAGATAGTCGAGAATCTGCGCCCGCGCATCGCCCGGATGCCGCGCCGCGGCGGCCTCGAACCGGCTCCAGAATTCGCAGTCGTAGTCGCTGAGATAAGCGGCCGCCAGATCGTCCTTGGAGGCGAAGCTGCGATAGAGGCTGGGCTTGGTGACGCCGGCCCGGTGCACGATCTCCTCCACCCCCACGGCGCGGATGCCGAGGCGATAGAACAGGTCGCGCGCCGCGGCGCGGATGCGGTCGGCCGCACGCGGGGCGGCCGCCGGGCCACCGGCCGCGGACATTGCGTGCCCGGGGGGCGCCGTTTGCCCGGGCGCAGCCGGAGCGGCGGAGCGGGGCGCGGCCGGATGGGGAACAGCAGGACGGGTCACGGCAACCGGGCACTCCGCAAAACGCTCGCCCGGCGAAACGGGCTTGCAATGTTACCGATCGGTACCTATAGCTGAAGGATGAAACGGACCGGTCAGTAACATGAACCTAACACGCCGCCGCCCCTTCGGCCAGAACTATGCCTTCGTCGTTGCTGCGGTGGTGTTTCTCTGCCTGCTGGCCAGCGCCGGGCTGCGCTCGGCGCCGAGCGTCATGCTCATTCCGCTGGAACAGGCCTTCGGCTGGAGCCGGGACCTCGTGTCCCTCTCCGCGGCCATCGGCATCTTCCTTTACGGTCTGGTCGGGCCGTTCGCCGCCGCGCTCATGCAGCGCTTCGGCATCCGCCGCGTGCTGGTGCTGGCGCTCGTTCTGATGTCGGCGGCCACCGCGCTCTCCACGCTGATGCGCGAGCCCTGGCACCTGTTTCTCACCTGGGGGGTGCTCTCCGGCCTCGGCTCCGGCTGCGTGGCGGTGGTGCTGGGCGCCACGGTGGTGAGCCGCTGGTTTGCCAGCAATCGCGGTCTGATGATGGGCATTCTCACCGCCTCCACCGCCACCGGCACGCTGCTGTTTCTGCCGGTGCTGGCGTGGCTGGCGCAGACGGGAGGCTGGATGCCGGTGGCCGTCGCCGTGGCGCTGGCCACCGGGGCGCTGGTGCCGGTGGTGTGGCTGCTGGTGCCGGAGCGCCCGCAGGATATCGGCCTCGTGCCCTATGGCGCCCGCCCGTCGCCGCACGCCGCCCCGGCGGCACCTGCGCCGGCCCAGAGCCTGTTTGCCGCCACCCTCGGCGTGCTCGGCCGCGCCATGAAGCAGCGGACGTTCTGGTATCTCTTCGCCACGTTCTATATCTGCGGCTTCACGACGAACGGCCTGGTCGGCACCCATCTCATCGCGCTGTGCGCCGACCGCGGCATCGTGGAGGTGCAGGCGGCCGGGCTGATGGCCATGATGGGGCTGTTCGATCTCGTCGGCACCACGCTTTCCGGCTGGCTCACCGACCGGTTCGACGCCCGCAAGCTGCTGTTCCTCTATTACAGCCTGCGCGGGCTGTCGCTGATGCTGCTGCCGTTCAGCGACTTCTCGCTGGTGAGCCTGTCGGTGTTCGCCGTGTTCTATGGCCTCGACTGGATTGCCACGGTGCCGCCGACGCTGCGGCTGACCACCGAGGCGTTCGGCGAGCGCGATGCGCCGGTGGTGTTCGGCTGGATCGTGGCCGGCCATCAGGTGGGGGCGGCGAGCGCGGCGTGGTTCGGCGGGGCGGTGCGCACCTGGCAGGGCGACTATCTGATGGCCTTCGTCATTGCCGGGGCGACGGGGCTGGTTGCGGCAATTCTCGCACTGCTCATCCGCTCCCGCCCGGTTGCTCCGTTCGCCGCGGCCCGTTAAACGGGAAGCCGACCAGGCCGGGCCCCTCTGGCAGTTCCTGTGAACTGCGATGTCGGACTGGGAGACAGAGGAAGCGAGCCCGCCGCCGGTCCCCGTCCGCTGCCCGTGCCGCCCCCGGCCTGAAAGGGGGGCGGCCGCCCACCCGCCCTTGTTGTGCTGTGCCGCGGCGCTGCGCTCAGGTGCTGCGTCCCGACCGGGTCGCGGCGGGCCCCTGCGGGACCCGGCGGGCAATCGCTCTTTACGCATCCGCGATAAAGGGTCTTTGCCCCGATGATGGACATCTTCACCTTCGACGCTCTCACGGCCTTCCTGCAGGTCGTGCTGATCGATCTCGTGCTGGCCGGCGACAACGCCATCGTGATCGGCCTTGCCGCCGCGGGGTTGCCGGCGGCGCAGCGCAACCGCGTCATTCTGATCGGCATTCTTGCCGCCACCGTGCTGCGCATCCTGCTGGCGTCGGTCACCACCTACCTGCTCGGCATCGTCGGCCTGCTGCTGGCCGGCGGCATTCTGCTGCTGTGGGTGTGCTGGAAGATGTGGCGCGAGCTGCGCATCACGGCCCGCGAGGAGGAAGGCGCCGTGGAGGCGCTGGAGGAGGCCGATAACGACAGCCCCGAACAGGTCGCCGGCGCCCCGCGCAAGACGTTTGCGCAGGCCGCCTGGCAGATCGTCATCGCCGATCTCTCGATGTCGCTCGACAACGTGCTGGCGGTGGCAGGGGCGGCCCGCGAGCATCCGTGGGTGCTGGTGAGCGGCCTTGCCCTCTCCATCGCGCTGATGGGCCTTGCGGCAAGCTTCATCGCCCGCCTGCTGCAGCGTCACCACTGGATCGCCTATGTCGGCCTCGCCATCATCCTCTATGTGGCGCTGCAGATGATCTGGCGCGGGGCGCTGGAGGTGTGGCCCGTGCTGGCGCCGGCGTTGTGAGCCGGCAGGGCGCGCACTGCCCGGCGCGATTCGTCCCCAGCCGCCGGGGCGGCCGCCGCATAAATCAGTTGGCAGCGCCGCGAATCATGGTGTAAGAACCGCCCGTCCTGCCGGGGCCGTTGGCGCCGCAGGACGGTACAGGGGTGTAGCTCAGTTGGTAGAGCAGCGGTCTCCAAAACCGCAGGTCGTGGGTTCGAGTCCCTCCGCCCCTGCCATCCGGCGCCTGCCGGAAGCCCGGTCCGATCCGCGGCGGTTGCCTTCGGCAGCCGCCTTTTTGATTCGTCGCCTCCGCGATTCCCGGCGCAAAGCGCGCCGGCGGGGTTGCGGATTTGCCGGCTGTGCTTTAAAAGGCCCGACACCGCGCAAAGCCCTTGCGCATTGTGCGGGAGAAGGTTAATTAGGTCGCTCCATCAGGGCGAGCGGTTCATTCCGCTCGCCTTGCTGTCGTGTCCGCATGCGTCCGAATCGGCCCGGTCCGGTTCTGGCAGCCGGCAGGGCGGACGGGAAGAAGGCGCGACCGGCATCGCGCTCCGGGGTGGCCGGACAAGTCAGGCAGGCCGAGTTTATGGCGAAATCCAATCCGTTGGTGTTCTTTCAGCAGGTCCGCTCCGAGGCCGCAAAGGTCACGTGGCCGACCCGGCGCGAGACGCTGATCACCACCCTCATGGTTTTCATCATGGTGGCTCTGGCGGCGGTGTTCTTTCTTGTTGCCGACCAGCTGATGAGCTGGGGTGTGAGCGCGCTGCTCACCCTCGTGCGCTGACGCGCGCCAGCGAACGGAGCGAACGACCCATGGCCAAGCGCTGGTATATTGTGCACGCCTACTCGAATTTCGAGAAAAAGGTGGCGGAGTCGATCCGCGAAAAGGCAGCCCAGAACGGGCTTGAAGACCTTTTCGAAGAGATCCTCGTGCCGACCGAAAAGGTTGTCGAGGTGCGCCGCGGCCGCAAGGTCGATTCGGAGCGCAAGTTCTTCCCCGGCTACGTGCTGGTGAAGATGGAGATGACCGATCAGGCCTATCACCTCATCAAGAACACGCCGAAGGTGACCGGCTTCCTCGGCGCCGACAACCGGCCGCAGGCGATCGCCGAATCCGAGGCGATGCGCATTCTGCAGCAGGTGCAGGAAGGCGTTGAGCGCCCGAAGCCGAATGTCAGCTTCGAGGTCGGCGAGCAGGTGCGCGTCTCCGACGGCCCGTTCGCCTCCTTCTCCGGTCATGTCGAGGAAGTCGACGAGGAGCGTGCCCGCCTCAAGGTGGCGGTGTCGATCTTCGGCCGCCCGACCCCGGTGGAGCTGGAATACAGCCAGGTCGAGAAGATCGCCGGCTGACCGAGTTTCCGTCCGTTCGTCGCGGCGCCCGTCAGGGCTGCGCGGGGGAGGGCGGAAGAAGCAGGAGGCGGGAGGCCCCGCATCGCTTTCGCCGGCGATGTTCATGGCCCGACCGCCTCCGTCCCCGTGCTCCGGCGGCTCCGGCCTCCGGTGCTGAGACAGTCGGGCGGGTGCCCGATGGGAGAGTGAAATGGCGAAGAAAATTGACGGCTACATCAAGCTGCAGGTGAAGGCGGGTTCCGCGACCCCGTCGCCGCCGATCGGCCCCGCGCTTGGCCAGCGCGGCCTGAACATCATGATGTTCTGTAAGGAGTTCAACGCCCGCACGCAGGACCTTGAAAAGGGTCAGCCGTGCCCGGTGGTGATCACCTACTACTCGGACAAGTCCTTCACCTTCGAGGTGAAGACCGCTCCGGTGTCGCATTTCCTGAAGCTGGCGGCGGGCATTCCCTCGGGTTCCAAGACCCCGGGCAAGGGCGCCAAGGCCGGCAAGGTCACGCAGGCTCAGCTGCTGGAGATCGCAGCCAAGAAGCTGAAGGACCTGAACACGACCGACGTTGAGGCGGCTGCCCGCATGATCGCCGGTTCCGCCCGCGCGATGGGCCTCGAGGTGGTGGAGTAAGAACCGATGGCTAAGCTTGCCAAGCGCGTCCGCGCCACCCGCGAGGGTCTCGATCCGGCGAAGCTCTATGGACTTGACGATGCGCTGCAGCTCGTCAAGGAGCGCGCCACCGCGAAGTTCGACGAAACCGTCGAAGTCGCCATCAACCTCGGCGTCGATCCGCGTCATGCCGACCAGATGGTCCGCGGCGTGTGCGTGCTGCCGAACGGCACGGGCCGTACCGTGCGCGTTGCGGTGTTCGCCCGCGGCGACAAGGCCGACGAGGCCCGCGCTGCCGGTGCCGACATCGTCGGCGCGGAAGACCTGCTGGAGACCATCCAGGGCGGCACGATCGATTTCGATCGCTGCATTGCCACCCCGGACATGATGCCGCTGGTCGGCCGCCTCGGTAAGGTGCTCGGCCCGCGCGGCCTGATGCCGAACCCGAAGGTCGGCACCGTGACGCTCGACCTGAAGACCGCCGTGCGCGACGCCAAGGGCGGCGCGGTGGAGTTCCGCGTCGAGAAGGCCGGCATCATCCACGCCGGCATCGGCAAGGCGTCGTTCTCGGCCGAAGCGCTGGCCCAAAACATCCGCGCCCTGCATGACGCGGTGGTCAAGGCCAAGCCGGCCGGCGCCAAGGGCACCTACGTGCAGCGCGTCGCGCTGTCGTCGACCATGGGCCCGGGCGTGAAGGTCGATCCGTCGACCCTCGCCGCGGCCTGATGATATTCCGCCCGGCTCCGGCCGGGCGGCGAAGACCCCCGGCGGTTCGCCGCCGGGATTTCAAGACGGACAGCAACGGCCGGTTCGCCGGTCCGCTGTCCGCACCTGTCCGAGACTGCAGGTGCGATGGCGTTCATCCCGGTTCACTCCGGTCGCGGCCATCGCTTAAGCCCGAGCCCGGGGCCTGCATAGGCGGGATGGAGCCGGATTTTCGCGGACGCGGACGCCATCACCCGGAAACGGGGGCGGCGCCCGGGTTTCGCGCCGGTTCGCACCGTTGAGCCTTGCGGGCTACGCCGAGACGGCGCGTCACGCGGGCGGGCAGGCTTCACCGAACGCCGACCCCGATCCCCGCGGACCATCCCGGACGATCTGGGCGGCAACAGCAACCGGCGCAAGGGGCTAAACCCCCCGGGGCAAGACCCCCTGCGCTACTTGGAGTGAGGCAAGTGGATAAAGCGGAAAAGCGTGCGCTTGTCACGTCGCTCCACGGGGTGTTCGAGGACACCGGCGTGGTCGTCGTGGCCCACTATCAGGGTCTCACCGTTGCCCAGATGTCGGCCCTGCGCGGGCGCATGAAGGCGGCGGGGGCTTCCCTGAAAGTCGCGAAGAACCGCCTCATCAAGCTTGCCCTTCAGGGCACCGATGCTGAGGGCATCTCCGGCCTGTTCACCGGTCCGACCGTCATTGCTTTTTCGGCGGACCCGGTGGCTGCACCGAAGATCGCGATCGAGTTCGCCAAGACGAACGACAAGTACGTCGTTCTCGGCGGTGCGCTCGGCAAGCAGACCCTCAATGCGGAAGGCGTCAAGGCGCTTGCGACCCTGCCGTCGCTGGACGAGCTGCGCGCTCGCCTGCTCGGCATGATCAATACGCCGGCCACCCGCATCGCTGGCGTCGTTCAGGCACCGGCCGCGCAGCTTGCGCGTGTCTTCAACGCCTATGCCAAGAAGGACGAAGCGGCCTGAGGCCGTTCTTGCGTCACTGGTTATCAACGGTAAGAACCGACTGGAGTTACTACAATGGCTGATCTTGCGAAGCTCGTCGAAGAGCTCTCCGCCCTGACCGTTCTGGAAGCCGCTGAGCTGTCCAAGCTTCTCGAAGAGAAGTGGGGCGTCTCCGCCGCGGCCCCGGTTGCCGTGGCCGCCATCCCGGGCGGCGCCGGCGAGGCTGCTGCCGCGGTTGAGGAGAAGACCGAGTTCGACGTCATCCTCGTCGACGCCGGCGACAAGAAGATCAACGTGATCAAGGAAGTGCGCGCGATCACCAGCCTTGGCCTGAAGGAAGCCAAGGATCTGGTGGAAGGCGCTCCGAAGCCGATCAAGGAAGCTGTGTCCAAGGCCGAAGCCGAAGAGCTGAAGAAGAAGCTCGAAGAGGCCGGCGCCAAGGTCGAAGTGAAGTAATTCTTCCGCAAGGAAGGACGTGTCCGGGGCGCCTTGCGGCGTCCCGGATCGGCATTTGACGGGGTCGCTCCCTTGCGGGCGGTCCCGTCAAGCCACAGATGGACCCCGGAACCAGATCCCGGCAAGCCGGCTGTGGCAGGATCAGACGGGACGACTTTCCGAAGCGTCGGCTTGGATGCTGACCCTTCCGACGGTCGTCCACCGAGCGAGACGAGGAGCGACTTATGGCGCAGGCTCATAACGCACAGGCTCAGGCCCCCACGTTCACTGGTCGCAAGCGGATCCGCAAGTTCTTCGGCAAGATTCGCGAAGCCGCGGAAATGCCGAACCTGATCGAGGTCCAGAAGGCGTCCTACGACCAGTTCCTGCTGGTCGACGAGCCGGCCGGCGGCCGGCCCGACGAGGGCCTGCAGTCGGTGTTCAGGTCGGTGTTCCCGATTTCCGACTTCGCCGGCACCGCGCTCCTGGAGTTCGTGCGCTACGAGTTCGAGGCGCCGAAATATGACGTCGACGAGTGCCGCCAGCGCGGCCTGACCTTTGCTGCGCCGCTGAAGGTGACGCTGCGTCTCATCGTGTTCGATGTGGACGAGGACACCGGCGCGAAGTCGGTCAAGGACATCAAGGAGCAGGATGTCTACATGGGCGACATGCCGCTCATGACGGACAACGGCACCTTCATCGTCAACGGCACCGAGCGCGTCATCGTCTCCCAGATGCATCGCTCGCCGGGCGTGTTCTTCGACCACGACCGCGGCAAGACCCATTCCTCGGGCAAGCTGCTGTTCGCCGGCCGCATCATCCCCTATCGCGGGTCCTGGCTCGACATCGAGTTCGACGCCAAGGACATCGTCTATGCGCGCATCGACCGTCGCCGCAAGATTCCGGTGACGTCGCTGATGATGGCGCTGGGTCTCGACCCGGAAGAGATCCTCAACACCTTCTACAAGAGCATCACCTACACCCGCGACGGCTCCGGCTGGCGCATGCCCTATGACGCGCAGCGCATGCGCGGCATGAAGGCGATGAGCGACCTCATCGACGCCGACACCGGCGAGACCGTGGTGGAGGCCGGCCGCAAGCTGACCGCCCGCGCTGCCCGCCAGCTCGCCGATAAGGGCCTGAAGGCCCTGCGCATCACCGACGAGCAGGTCTACGGTCAGTATCTGGCCGAGGACATCGTCAATCCCGGCACCGGCGAGATCTATGCCGAGGCGGGCGACGAGATCACCGAGAAGCTGCTGGCCGGCCTGATCGACACCGGGTTCGACGAGTTCCCGGTGCTCGACATCGACCACATCAACATCGGCGCCTATATCCGCAACACGCTGGCCGTGGACAAGAACGAGAGCCGCGAAGAGGCTCTGTTCGACATCTACCGCGTGATGCGTCCGGGCGAGCCGCCGACCATCGACACCGCCGAGGCGATGTTCCATTCGCTGTTCTTCGATGCCGAGCGATACGATCTGTCCGCGGTCGGCCGCGTGAAGATGAACATGCGTCTCGACCTCGACTGCCCGGATAACATCCGCGTGCTGCGCCGCGAGGACGTGATCTCGGTCATCCGCACCCTCGTCGACCTGCGCGACGGCCGTGGCGAGATCGACGACATCGACAACCTCGGCAATCGCCGCGTGCGTTCGGTCGGCGAGCTGATGGAGAATCAGTATCGCGTCGGCCTGCTGCGCATGGAACGCGCGATCAAGGAGCGCATGTCGTCGGTCGAGATCGACACCGTCATGCCGCAGGACCTGATCAACGCCAAGCCGGCGGCGGCAGCCGTGCGCGAGTTCTTCGGTTCCTCGCAGCTGTCGCAGTTCATGGACCAGAACAACCCGCTGTCGGAAGTCACCC